>CALDSM010000059.1 GCA_937923585.1 uncultured bacterium | reverse complement strand
ACCACAAGGCGGGATGTGAAAGAAAGAGAGTTGATCAAGCCATATCCAAATAAGAGGCGTTTGAAAACGCACTTCCGTTGATCAGATACTGCAACGCGCCCGTAGATCCCGGAGAATACGAGTTTTGGTTCGATGATGAACAAAAGAAACCCGAAGACAGCTTGGAGCACTGCTACTGGCGGTTGAGGCATCACTACAAGCATGAGGGGCTAGCGTACATCGGGCCAGTGCTCTCGATCAGGGTTTCGGCCTATTCTGGAAGGGTGAATATTTTCAACTATCATGCACCTACCCGCCCTGAACCGGAGCCAGCAACACCCATCACAAAAGCCGAGGCGGTACAGGCTACACGAACATGGGTCGTGAAGCGCGACAATAGGACAACACGCGGCAGGGGAACCGTACCCAACGATGCGATTGAGAAGACCGCTAAGGTGGTTTGTTTTCCAAATAAGCGCAGTTGGTACAGCATGGAAAGGCTGCGGCCAAACCAGTCACGCTATTGCTGGGCAGTTCCGTTTTCTTGGTCAGAAGACACCTACGACGGGTCCATGGTGGGCCACTCCTATGCCGCCGTTGAGATGGCAACAGGCCAAGTCATAGCCGCATTTGGCGACTTAAGGTAGATAAAGACGAACCCTAGTCTTTTATAGTGTTATTCGACAGAGATTCTGATAACCTGTCCGCATGCGCGAGCGTTGCACACACCATCATTCCGGGTGCGGCGCACCTTGTCACGCAGCGGGGCAGCCACCAACAGGGCGTGTTCTTCGTTGGGGCTGACCGGTGCGTCTATCTCGAATGGTTACACGGGCGGGCGGCAGACAGGCAGGCAGGGAGGGAGGGAAAATGGAGGGACGCTTCCCCTGGGGAAACGGATGGACGCCTCCTCTGATAAGTATGAATAATATGATTTCCAAATCCGCCGCCGCTGGGGATATGGCGGCACTTCCCCTGTTTCTGCTGACAAGTTGCTGACATGCTGCCACGCATGCCCTCAAGCCAAGAACAGCGCACATGGTGGTGTCGGGGATGCCCTATCACATCACCCAGCGGGGAACCGCCGGGAGAATGTCTGTTTCTGCGAGAGGGCCCGCAATCTCTATCGGAAGTTACCGGTGGATTACAGCCGAAAGGACGGCCTGGCGGTGACGGAGTACTGGCTGGTTCATGCAGTTTGGACGGCAAGAAAGCCACTTTTCGGCCAAAATCGGGGGTCTTCCCCGACCCTCCAAAAAAAAGTTCGGCGGACGCGAATAAAATGGGGAAGGACCTCGTTTATTTAAGCAGACGACGAGAAAGCACACACAACTCGGAGTCGTAAGGAAAGTCAGAGAAGGAAGACAAGACGGCCCGCCCGCAGGAGTCATCCTGGAGTTGTTCCAGGTTCGTTATTCTTAGCGGACGCGGGGAAAGATGAAGACCGAACGAACCGCGCGCGAAAGCGCGCGATAAAAAGTTTGACCTCCCCCTCCCCCTTGACCGAGTCTGGTCCGTGCACCCTCCTACCCCCTACCCAGCACGGGCCAGACAATTTTTTTTGTCTGGACATAATGTCGGCATACACAGACGAAACATTCCTATCTGTTTGCCGTGCCGGATCTTGCGCGTCTTCCGAGGATCGTGCTCGCCAGCCCGAACACCATGCTGGCCAGCAGAAGCCCCCCCGCCGCCGCCATGGAAATGCCGCCCACCTGCAGGATTCGGCGCATGGTCGGGCTGGATGCGGCAAGCTCCTCAATCAGCCGCTGGGGCCGGCCCATCCGGTAATCCTTTACGGCACGCGCGCCCAGCCGTGCCTGGGCGGCCATCGCGGCAAACCCCTGCGGGCCTTTCCGGGCGGCTTTTGCCAGCAGGGCGGCCGATTCGGCGTTCTCCGGCAGGCGCTTAAGGGCATCCAAGCCGCCGGAACCGCCCATGCGCACACAGAGATAGGCGGCATCCTTGTCCTTTTCGACCCATTTCGCCAGCACCGCCAAGTCGCCGGGGGTGTTGACGTACCGGTACAGGCCGGCGGTGCGGGCAAGGCCGAGCGACTGGCCCAGCATCCGGGTATGGGCGAACACCTCCGCCAGTTTGTCTGTTTTTCGCAGTTTGACCGCCTCTTCGCAGGCACCCATCACAAACCGGGCAAAACGCTCCGTCAGCGCACCCGTTTTGCGAAGACACTTGAACAGCGACGGCATCACGTCAAACTCTTTCAGCAAAGGCAGTTCCGTGACCAACCCAAATCCCGCCAGCGCCGCCACCACCGGGTCTGAGTCGTTGCCCGTAAGTGCTTTCCCCGTCTGGATAATCAGGTCACGCACGTCTCCGACTACAAAGAAATCTGAACCCACCGCCCCAACCATTTCCTCCAAGCTTTCCCCCTGCCCCATGACCACCCCCCTGGAGACCCGGTACATCCGTCCCATCACCCCGTTGACCTCGCCGTCCAGCGCGGTTTCCAGCATGCGGGCCTCGTCCTGGCCCGGAAGTTCCGGATGACTGCGCACATACCGCGCAAGTTCCAGTGCCTCATTGAGTTTCTTCTCCGACTGGAGTTTCAGGATGTCCGGGGTGTAATTGTGGTCAGGCAGGCTGTCCAGTCCTCCCGGCACCGCGCCCCCAGTCCGCCAGTCCAGCGAATACAGCACCAGTCCTCCCGCGAACAAGAGTGTCGTCGCCAGAGCCAGTTTCACGGCTCCGCGCCTGATCCGGCGGTAACTTCGCCAAAGTCCCACGCGACGGGCCTCCCTTCGGCACTGCGGCCAAGGAACACATCCATGATCGAATCCACTTCACCCGCTGCCACCCCGTAGGAGAGGATTCCCCCAAAGGCGATATCGTTCCCGAGGGGCCGGTGCCTCGACACCGGCCTGCCCGAAAGGCTGCGCTATCGGGACTATTCCCGATCCAGCGGCTGAACCGACTCCTCGAAATAGCGGTGCAGGGCGGGGGGCAGGTCATGCCAGTCGGTGCCCGCGCCCAGCGCGGCGGTGTCGCTGCCGTTGTGGGTGTTCCAAAACAGCACCCGTTTCCCGCGCAATGTCCCCGCGGCGGCGTCATGCAGCAGGGCGGCAAAGGTCTTGCCGGTATAGGTACCCTCCAGCCGTATGCCGCCCTGCTCCCGCGCCCGCCGCACCGCTTCCACCGATGCCTCGGTGTACAATGCGTATTCTTCACCGAAGAACTCCTCCCGAATGCGGAACCGGTCTTCAGGGAAGGGGAATTCGGGGAAATTCGGGTCGGCTTCCCGCAAGAGCTGGTTGCAGGCATGGAACAGGGCACGGGCGTGGGCCATGCCGGTGTAGGGGTCCGTGGTTACCCGTACCGCCTCCACTTGGGTGGACATGCCCGCCGCCGCCAGTCCCAGTGCCAGGCCGATGCAGGTGCCCATGGTCCCCGAGGCGACATATATACAATTGGGCTCCGGGAGCATCCCGGCCCGTATCTGCTCCCGCAGTTCAAAGGCGGCGTCCACAAAACCCGCAGCGCCCAGTGGCGACGAGCCGCCCGGCGGAATGACATACGGGAAGACACCGCCCTCCGCAGCGGCCTCCAGAAAACGCTGGCGCGTTTCCCGCGCCGTGTCCCGCCAGGCGCAGGGACAAAGGATGGCCCCGGCGTGCAGTGCCGCCAGCAGATTGTGCCGGACCGAGTGCGCGTTGTGCTGCGGGCCCAGAATGCTGCGGCAGCGCAGACCCATCCGGGCGGCAAAGAGGGCCGTGGCCAGGGCATGGTTCGACCCGGCCCCGCCAAAGGTAATCACCGACCGCGCACCGCGCACCTGCGCGGCGCCCAGCAGCAACGCCAACTTGCGCACCTTATTCCCGCCGTACAGGGGGGAGGTCTGGTCATCGCGTTTCACGTGGACCGATTCGGCCCCCGCCTCCGCGCAGAACGACGGCAGGGACTCCACCGGCGTGGGCAGTTCAGCGATGTCCACACAGGGCATTGCACCGCGCAATGCCGGATATGCTGCGAGAAGACTGTTCATACGGCGCTCCCAAAGGGTGCCATTCTACACCATCGGGCTTCGCGGAACGGCGTTGAGACGACCAGGCTAGCGCCCTTGACGCCGCAGGATCATGGCGCCGCCGGAAGAGGGAAAGACCTTGGGGCGAAGGTCGTCGAAGATGCGTATCCAGCGTTTGACCTGGTCGGGCCGGAGCACGGCGGAAACCTCGTCGCGGATGGCCTGCACCTCCGTGTCAATTTTGGGGGCAATCTCGCGGCGCACCTCGGCAACGGTTTTGGCGTGGCGCTGAAGAATGGCCTTGACCTCGGCCGACTGGTTCTTGTCGAGCCGGAGCACGCGGGTCAGGTGCTGGGCGGCCCGGTCCGGGATCTGTTCGGGATAATGGAGGGCGGTGCTCACCCGGTTCCATGCGGCCCGCGCGACGACACCGCCGCCGGTGACCGCGCCGCAGACGAAAATCAGCAGGCCAAGCAGTATGTTGACCAGCCACCGGCGGCCCCTGCGGGGCGGGGGCACAACGGCCCCCGTTTCCGGCGCCGTCGGCGTGTCGGGAACGGAGGGCGTCTCCCCGGATTCAACAACCGGCTCGTTGTCCGACATGGCAGGATTCTCCCTAGAATAGCATGTCCGGATAGCCGGACAGCAGGTCCACAAGCGGATCGAACAGGAAGCCGAACGCCTCGGCGCTGGCAACCATCGTGAGCAGCGCCACGGCGCAGGAAGCCAGCGCCACAGCGGTGAAGGACCAGTCCCAGACGGGGACCGTTTCCCTGCGCCGGGCACGCAGCGCGGTGAGCACGCCTGCGGTGACATCCAGCGAGGGCGGGACGTCGGCGCGGGCGGCGGCGGCAAGGCGCTCCACGAAGCGGCCCGCCGAATCAGCGTTGTGTCGGTCCATATCCAGCCTCCTCCAGCAGGGCGCGGAGCCGTTGCCGGGCCCGGAACGCGCGCACCTTGGTCAGGGTCACGCTCCAGCCCGTGCGCTCGGCCGCCTCGGCCATGCTGCATTCTTCAAAATAGACCAGCGTCAGCACCAGCCGGTCCTTGTCCGGCAGGCGCCGCAGCAGTTCAAACAGGCACTGCGCCGCCTCGGACGCTTCACCGCCGTCCGCAGCCCGCAGCGCGTGCTCCGTCCAGGCCGTTTCCAGCGCGGCCAGCGGCCCGCGTTTCCGCGCCTGCCGCTTCCAGTACTGGTAGCCCGTGCGCGTGGCGATGCGCCGCAGCCAGTGCAGCACCGGTGCCGAACCGCGGTAGCGCGTCAGGCCCAGGTACGCGCCGACAAAAACCTCCTGCACCAGCGCCTCATGGTCGTGGCGGTCGCGGGTAAAATGCCACATCTGGCGGGCGATTTCGACCTGGCGCCGCCGGACGATACGCGCAAAGGCAGCCTCATCCCCCGCCGCCGCGGCCAGTGCGTCGGCAAGGTCCGGATCGCCCTGCGTGGACTTGTCCTCTCGGTCCGCCATGTGCTTCCACTGACTGTGTTTGCGCGCCGACCCGCCGGAGGACGGGGCCAGCCGGTCCGTCCCGCGGCCGGGCGCGCCGTCAACGGCCATCATATTCCCGCACGGACACACCGCGCCACCCGACACCGAAGACCCGCGCCCACAATACCCGGTTATTCCTTAGTGGCCATAGACAATCCGATGGTTACAGCCTTCCCCGTCGTAATTCGTAATTCATAATTCCTAATTGGCCTGTGTTATACTCGCGCGGTTCCCCCTAATGGGCGGTTGGCTCAGTTGGTTAGAGCGCCTGCCTTACACGCAGGATGTCACTGGTTCGAGTCCAGTACCGCCCACCATCCTCTTCTTTCCGCGTCCAGCCGCTTCGCCCTTTGCCCTTCAGTTCCGCTTCGCTCCACCTGTGGCTGTCATTGTGCAGCCCCCACGGAGCCTGCCCCGTTCCACGCCGCAAGGCATTTCTGGCGTGCCGGGCCGCAGTTGATGTCCCTTGGCCAAACAAAGAAGACCACGCAGAAGATAGGGACTCAACGGCCTTTCGGCAGCATGAAAGATGCGTCTGTTTTTGCCTTTCGCGCCATCGCCGCATTCATGCACGGTTCAGCTTCCCGGCTTGAAATGCTCATCCAGAAACTTCTTCAGCGCCGGACCATAGACCTCCTTCGAGAAGAATTTTCCCCCGCCGTGGCTGCCACGAATCTCCATAAACTGCTTTGGCGCGCGGATAAGTTCAAAGAGCCTCTGGCCCTGCGCAAAGGGGACCACGTTGTCGTCCCTGCTGTGTACCACGAGCACGGGACTCTGTATCTCGCCCGCTTTGTCCATATTGCGGAACTGTATCCGTGTCAGCGCTTTCGAGGGCAGCCAGGGCAGCGTGTCGGCGACCACCTGCGGCACGGACAGGAAGGTGCTTTCCAGAATCACCGCGCCGGACACAACATTTGCCGCCAGGTCGGCCGTGACGCCGCCGCCCATGGAGCAGCCCGCCAGCACAATACGGTCCTTGGGAACACCACGAACCTGTGTCAGGTGCTTGTACATCGCGCGGATGTCGGTGTAACACCGGTTCTCCGAGGGCTCCCCTGTGCTTTGCCCATAGCCGCCGTAGTCATACAGCAGCACGGAAAAGCCATCGTCCCGGAAGTACTGGGCGTCATCCAGGTAATGGGAGATGTTCTTGCCGCTGCCGTGGGAGAAGAGCACCGCGCCCCGTGCGTTTTCGAGCGGCAGCCACCAGCCGTGCGTCTTTTCGCCGGAGACTTCCAACCAGACGTCCTCGAAAGGCCATTTCAGGCTTTCCGGCGTCTGCGTGATTTCCGTCGTGCGACCGTTGAAGTAGATGCGTTCCTGAAGCGCCCAAATTGCGCCAAAGAACAGGAAATAGCATGCCGCGGCCAGCAAGAGACAGACGGGAACAACTTTATAAAGGACAAAGGACCAGTTCAAGGACATTGTTTCCTTTCCCCAACGGCACTGCGGGGCAAACCTAATGGCGGGTATTGTGGGGCGGGCGCGCCCGGATTTCAAACCGCACGCGTCGGAACCGGCCTGCAGTAAATCCATGCCGTGCGGGCGGGAAAAGGGAATGTACTTGGCATCGCGGAGGACGCAGCGGTGTGCGGAGAAACACTTCTGGAAGGAAGATGCCTGGAAACCAACTGAACAGCCTGGCGATTCTCCGCCGAAGTGCCCTGCCGGCGGTTGTTGGAAACCGGTTGTTGACATCCCCGGTTCTTCAGCACACCGGAAGGGTTTTCAATTCACTGCTTTCAGGATGCCAATTTGAACAGGAGTGTGCTGTAATATCTTGTCTGAAACAGAAGGAGTTGCGTGACCATGAACCACGGCAAGGCCCCAAAGGAACAACAGTGCCATCCCGTAACACGCCGCCAATTCATTCAACACACTGCCGCCGTTGCGGCACCGTTCATGATTGTCCCGCGTCATGTCCTCGGGGGCGTCGGTCGCACGCCGCCCAGTGAGAAGCTGAACATTGCCGGCATAGGTGTGGGCGGGCAGGGCGCGGCCGACTTGCACGAACTCCGCAGCGAGAACATCGTGGCGCTGTGCGATGTGGACGACGCGCGGGCGGCCGAGACCTTTGAACGCTTCCCGAAGGCAGCGCGTTACAAAGACTTTCGGAGAATGCTGGAGAAAGAGGATAGGAACATTGACGCCGTGCTGGTCGCCACGCCGGACCACTGCCATGCGGTGGCGAGCGTCGCCGCCATCAAGATGGGCAAGCATGTCTATTGCGAGAAGCCGCTGACGCGCACAGTGCATGAGGCGCGGGCCGTGGCAAAGGCGGCGCGGGAGGCTAAGGTCGCCACGCAGATGGGCAACCAGGGCATGGCCTTCGAGGGTAACCGGCTCATCAACGAGTGGATCTGGGACGGCGCCATCGGACCGGTGCGCGAGGTGCATGTGTGGTCGGATCGGCCCACGCACGGCGGCAAGCTGTTCTGGGCGCAGGGCGTGGAACGGCCCGAGGACACGCCGCCTGTGCCGGCCACGCTGGACTGGGACCTGTGGCTCGGCCCCGCGCCGTACCGTCCCTACCACCCGGCCTATGTTCCCTTCAAATGGCGCGGCTGGTGGGATTTCGGGTCCGGCGGATTGGGCGACATGGGTGTCCACAACATCGCTCCGGTGTATTCGGCACTGCAACTGGGCGCTCCCACGGCAGTGGATTCGAGTTCGACGCTGGTGTACAAGGACTCGCTGCCGCTTGCCTCGACGGTGCATTACGAATTCCCCGCGCGCGGCGACATGCCGCCGGTGCGGCTGCACTGGTATGACGGCGGCATGATGCCTCCCCGTCCCGAGGAACTGGACGAGGGCGAGGAACTGGACCGCGAAGACGGCATTATCTTCGTCGGCGACAAGGGCAAGATTCTTGTCGAGGGCTGGGGTGGCAACGAACCGCGGCTGATCCCAAAGTCAAAGATGGACAACTACAAGCAGCCCGGGAAGTCGCTGCCCCGCTCCGTCGGCCACCACAGGGAATGGATTGAGGCCTGCAAGGGTCGCGGTGAGACGCGCTCGAATTTTGATTTCGCAGGCCCGCTCACCGAGGCACTGATGCTGGGCACCGTTTCCGTGAGGACGGGCAAGCGCCTGCTCTGGGACGCGGAGAACATGAAGGTCACGAACGAGCCCGAAGCCAACGAGTTGCTGCACTACAAATACCGCGAGGGCTGGTCGCTGTAGGCATCCAGAAGGTCGTGAATCAGCGCCAATGTATCCGGCGCATAACCGGCATAATGGTTGTTCACATAGCCGAAGACGGGAAAGCGGCGCTCGATGAGTTCCTGAAGGTGGGGGGCCCATTCCTCCGCATCGTGCCGCCGGTCAACAACCGTTTCGTTCCAGGTCGTTGTCACCTTCTCGATGGCGTAACGGTCGCCAAGCCAGCGGATGTAGGCGAAGGGACCGGTCAGGACGCCTTTCCGGGCAAACAACTCATTGGGCCGGCACATCCACGGATGATCAATCAGGGCAAGGGCGGTGCGATGCTCGGCCAGCAGGTCGAACAGGGGTTTGCCCAGCCATGACTTGTTGCGGATTTCCACGGCCCATTGAAAACCATTCGGCAGTGTCGCCAGAAACGGCGTGAGTCGGCGGAGCAGTTCGTCTTTCGTCATGCCGCTGGCTTTGGAAAAATAGGGGAATTGAAACAGGATGGGACCGAGACGGGAACCCAGCACGGACATGACTTCCAGGAAGGCGCTGAGTTCACCACCGCAACCGGCGAGACATTTCCCGTGAGTGATGAGTTGGGGCGCTTTGGCGGCAAAGAGGAAGGTCTCCGGGGTGCGTTCCCGCCAACCCTCCACAACGGACCTGCGCGGGGTGGCGTAGAACGTGGCATCTATCTCCACCGTGTCCAGTTTGCGTGCGTATGCGGCGATGAAGTCCGCCGGCGGCGTTCCCCGTTCGTAGAATCTTCCCACCCAATCCGGACAGCTCCAGCTTGAAGTTCCGAGGCGCAGCAGTGAAGTGTTTGCCTTCATGGCCCGTGGTCACCCTCTTGTCAAAACGCCCGCTGGCGACAAATTCATCCATTACGGGACGGAGCAACTGCATACCGGCGAGCCGGACAAGCGGCGGGGGCCTTCACTGAGCCGCCGCCCCACCGCCCGGCATGACTGATGCACAGTCCGCATGCATGCAAACTGGGGCATGAATGGACAACGGGTTTGCGTTCCGCGCATGCTTGGGCGTAAATTGAGCGCAGTACGCCAATCTCTCGTTCGCCATGGCACAGACCTTGGGCTTTGGCTGCAAGAGATTGCCGCGCTTCGCTCGCAATGACCGAACAGGCAGATTAGCTGGCCCGGGCCTTTGCCATGGCATCTGCGAAACGGCGGGCATTTTCGGTCAGTCCCTTGAAATTGCGGGACTCCATCAGCTTCCTGCTGACCAGATTGCCGCCCACGCCGATGGCCACGACGCCCGCCTTCACGAAGTCGGCGAGGTTGTCGAGGTCCACACCGCCGGTCGGGCAGAGGGGGATCTGCGGCAGCGGCCCGCGCACCGCCTTGATATAGTCGAGCCCGCCAACGGATGCGGGAAACACTTTGACGATGTCGCCGCCCATTTCCCAGGCGCGAAAAATCTCCGTGGGCGTCCATGCGCCGGGCAGGCAGGGCTTGCCGTAGCGGTGGGTCATGGTGATCACCTCGGGCACGGACACGGGCGTCACCACGTACTGTGCGCCGGCGAGCACGGCCAGCCGTGCGGTCTCCGCGTCGAGCACGGTGCCCACGCCGATGCACACATCGGCCCCGGCCAGTTTCGCCGAAGCGGTCTCGATGCACTGGAGCGCGCCGGGCGTGGTCATGGTGACCTCGATGCACCGCACCCCCCCCTCCGCCACGGCCTCGACCACGCGGACAAGATCGTCACCGCCGCCGTCGGCGCGCACGATGGCCACAATGCCGTGTTCCATAAGATAATTGAGTATGGCTGTCTTGCTCATGTCGGACCTCTCCTGAAACGGGTGCGGGAATGCTGTTGTCCTCAGGCTGAAACGGTATACCATAGTATATACTGTGACGGGCCCGAAAGGCAGAATGGACCTTCCCGAAGGAGCATGGTGTATGGAAAAACCGGTTGCATTTGCAGTGGCGGCGCATCCCGACGACATCGAGTTCATGATGTCGGGCACGCTCATGCTGCTGGGCGAATGCGGTTATGAACTGCATGTGATGAAGGTGGCCAAGGGCAGCTGCGGCAGCGCCGTGGAGGATGGCCCGGCGACGGCGGCGCGGCGTTTTGGCGAGGCGCAGGAGGCGGCCGCGGCGATGGGCGCGACACTGCACCCGCCGCTGACCAACGACCTGGAAATCCTGTATTCGCTCCCGCTACTTCGGGGACTGGGGGCGGTCATGCGCGCGGTGCGGCCCACGGTCGTGCTCACCCAGTCGCCGGCGGACTACATGGAGGACCACATGATCGCGTGCCGGCTGGCCGTGACGGCGGCGTTCTCGCGGGGCATGCGCAACTTCATCACCGATCCGGAGACACCCCCCGTTGCAGGCGAAGTGGCCGTGTACCATGCGCTGCCCTACGGGCTGTGCGACGGGTTTGGCCATCCGGTGCGGCCGGATTTCTGCGTGGATGTGGAGTCGGTGCTGGCACGCAAGCGCGCCGCGCTGGCCTGTCACCGCAGCCAGAAGGAATGGCTGGACACCAGCCAGGGACTGGACAGTTATTTGGTTGCGATGGAGGACATGTGCCACGAGACGGGCCGCCGGTCGGGCCGTTTCAATTGTGCCGAGGGCTGGCGGCGCCATGCCCATCTCGGCTTCTCCGAACCCGGCTTCGACCCAATCGCGGCGGCGCTGGGGGCGCGGGTGTGCAATGTGCCGGACCAAACTGGGGACCAGGACGGCGGCAGGCCGGAAAGGAAGATCTGACGTGTCTATTCGCCGTTCCCTCGTTTTCCGGGCCGTTTTCATCACGGCAAGCCTCTTGTTCTGGTGCTGCGCCGTCGTGGCCGGACTGGAATTGTGGGCCCGCGTCTTCACACCCGAGGTGCCAAAGGCCCCGCCGACCGTCTGCTTCTCCCTCACGCGGGCGCGCGAGACCTACACGTCCGTGTACGAGCGCCACATGAAGCCCTGGCCCGCGCCGATGCCGATGCATCCCCCGGTCGAGGTCTATGGGGTGCAGGACGATGCGCAGCGTGAAGCCACCGCAAATAACCGCGGCGAATGGGTGGTGTTGTTCGACAACCAGTTCCGGGTCGTCCGCACCTACGGCGCACCGCTCGCGGATCTGCCACAGTGGACGTCGCTCGGCGCGCCGGGGCGTTTGCTGGCCGGCCTGGGAGAACGGGCGCAAACACCCCAGTTCCTCGACGAACTCAACAACCGCATGAAGAGCCTGTTCGACACCGGGTTTGCATCGAACATGTTCATGGACCTTCAGGCGGAGAGCGCCGAAGGCTCGGTCCGGGTGGATGCGCGGTTCGTGCCGGTGCGTTACGACATGGCCGTAAAGCAGGGCATTGCCGCGTTTCGGCGGTCCGTGTGGATGGCGGGGGGAAAGAAGCACTTTGCCGCGCACGCCCGGATGCTCGAAGAGTCCGAGCTGGTGATGATGGAACAGTTCAGCACGAACAACCTCGGCTTCCGCGGTCCCGATGTGGCCGTTCCCAAACCGGCCGGACGGGTGCGCATCGCCTGCGTGGGCGGGTCCACCACGGTGGAGGGCTATGATGATCGCATGACCTACCCGGCCATGCTGCAGGATCTGCTCCGAGAGAAGTTCCCGCAGGCCGCGGACCGCATCGAGGTGGTCAATTGCGGGGTCATCGGCCTGCTCAGCCGGGAAGAACTTCCCATGCTGCCGGAGTTTCTGGCGCTGGAGCCGGACCTGGTCGTCTACTACAACGGCATCAACGATCTGCGCTTCGACTACACAGCCTGGCTGAACTCGGATGCCGCATGGCCGACCCCGTATGACCGGTTCCGCCGCGCGTTGGGAAAATCTGCGTTCCTGCGCCGGTTCTGGCATGACAAATTCATTCCGAGCGACGCAGTTCTGAAGCAGCGGGTTCGGACGGCCACCATGGACAATTTGGAGAAACTGTTCTCGGGCCTGAAGGGGGCCGGGATTCCCGTCGCGGTGTGCAGTTTCGTGGGACCCGAACCGGATGTGCTCGACCCGGACGGTCTTGCGTACGCCGACACGCAGTTCGTGCCGCCCTGGTTCGAGAACCTGAACCTGCGGGAATGGACCCGGTTCCGGGGCTTTCTCAACGAGGGGTTCAGGCGGCTCTGCGACGAACAGAAGCTCATCTATCTTCCCGTGGCCGAGGAACAGCGGACCGGCTTTGACCATTTCACCGACCTTTGCCACATGACGCCAAAAGGCATAGAGACCAAGGCGGGGATTGTCTGCGGACATATTGCGCCGCTGGTGGCGGAGCGGCTCGGCGTTCAATAGGCAGTGTCCCGCCCGGCCTTTTCGCGCGTCCCGCCGCCGCCATGCTACACTAGGTTCCGTCATGTACATGGTGCGCAAACCGAGATTGACCGAAGTCGTTTCCATGAAAGCGCTTCTGGACGAGGCGGCGGCCGAGGAGCAGGTGCTCGCGCGGGAACTGCCGGAACTCTATCAGAACGTGCGGGATTTCTATGTCTATGCGGACGACAGCGGCCTGTGCGGCCTGGTCGCGCTGCACATTGACCTGGTGGACCTCGCCGAGGTCCGGTCGCTGGTGGTCCGCCGGGATTTGCGCGGGCGCGGCGTGGGCCGTCGCCTGCTGGAGGCGGTCGTTGCGGAGGCCGAACTGCTGAATATTGCGCGCGTCTATGCGCTGACGCGGCTACCGCATTTCTTTGAACGCAACGGGTTTCGCGTGGTGGACCGCAGCGAACTGCCGTACAAAGTGTTCAAGGACTGCGAGCGCTGCGGAAGGTATTCTGAATGCGATGAGATCGCCGTGGTCAGGGACCTGGCGGTGGAAAAGGAGTAGAGAAACATGGCCAAGGGATTGGGAACGGTGGGTT
>CALDSM010000058.1 GCA_937923585.1 uncultured bacterium | reverse complement strand
GCGGCATACCGGGCGGCGTTGCGGCTGCGTCCGGAATTGCAGGAGGCAAAGGTGGGGTTGGGCGCGATCGTTGCGGCCGGGGGTGATGTGGACGGAGGACTGCTCCTGATGAACGATGGGGTCGGTGCCATGCCTGACCTGGCCGGATTCGCGGCAGAAGCGTGCAGCCGCGCGGCTAGTGCCCGGCTTGCCGTCCATGACATCCCGGGGGGCTTGTCCCTGTTGAAGCGGGCGCGCAGCCTGTCGCCCACGAACCTGAGCCACCGCGTGGCCCTCGGCGGGGCGCTTGAGGCGGCCGGCGACGATGATGGGGCGTTGGCGGAATACCGGGCGGTGGTGATGGAGGCGCCTGAGTCTCCCCGGTCCAGTGCGCGGATTGATGCCATCTACGGTCGGCGCAATGATTCCGCCGCCCGGGTGGCGGAATGGCGTCATCTGGCGGACCTCCACCCCGGGGCGGCATGGCCGCGGGTTCACCTCGGTCTTGCACTTGAATCCGGTGATAATCAGGAAGGCGCGGAGACCGCTTACCGCGAGGCGCTGTCACGCAATGCGTTGTTGGATATTGACTCGGCGCTGTTCCGCCGGGTGCGGGATGCGGAGAAAGGCCGCCCGTGAGAATTGCGCGCAGACAAATGACGGCCGTCTTGTCTATTCTGGCCTGTATGCTGTGTCTGCCCTCTCTTGCTGAAGACAGGGCCGGGGCGGGCCCGGGTGAACCGGGTGCGGTCGTGCCGCTGGTGGTTTCCCGTCTGACACCGGGCGCGGGGCAAACCGCCGTTCTTCCGCCTCCGGGTGAATACGAAATTCCCAAAGACGACATGGTCTTGCTCCATGCGCATGGCGACAGTCCTGGGGGGGGCGGGCCAATTTGGTCCGGCGATGCGGCGGGGACGGCAGGCACGCTGTCCCTGCAGATGGACGGGGCCAAACACGTGGCGGTGTCCTTAGACGGGGCCGCCCCACCGCCTAGCGAGCAGCCCCCTGTGTTTGATGCCCCCGAAAAGGGCGCGCTGCACACCTTTCTGGGTTCCGGCAAGCTGCATGGATGGTTCTCCGTGGACCGTTCCCGGCCCGGCATTGGCGCGGGCATCACCCATCTTGTCGCCGCCGACAGTCCCTGCTTTCCCATATTCGCCCGCCCCAACCTGAATTTCGAGCACATCGTGAACGGCGCCGCGGCGGACATGCACCGCTCGCTGGACACGCCCAGAACGGACCCGATGCAGGTGCGGGTGCTGTCGCCTGCATCCGTGGAGGTCTGCTGGCCTGCGGCCGCGTCTGCGTGGAACATAGACTGCCGGATGCGGTACACATTCACAGGCGACAACGCGATTGACATGGAATTTGAGGCAACCCCCCGCAGCGAGGAGGCGCCCAAGGGTTGGCTGCTGTTCATGTGGGCGTCCTACATGCAGATGGTTCGTGCGCGCACGATATATTTCCTCGGCACCGACGGCGGTGCGGAAAAGTGGATGTCCTTTGGCGGCACGGGCAGGAGCGGCACGGTGGCGGGGATGGACCAGCCGGACCTTCCCCAGGATGACGGGTATCAGCGTTTCAACGCCGAGACAGACACTCATGTCCGGTTCACGCAGCCGTTCTATTACGGACTTCGCGACACCGACATGGACCCGGGCACGACCGATGACACGATGGCGTGCATCATGATGTTCGACGACGCCATGGCCACCCGGTTTGCCGTGTGGAATTGGGGCGATGATCCCACGGTGTCCGCCTGGGACTGGCAGTACGTCATCCGCAATCCGGAGGTGGGGCGGACGTACCGTCACCGGGCACGGCTGGTGTGCAAGCGTTTTGCAGGGGAAGACGATGTGCTGGCCGAATACACCCTGTGGCGCGACGGACGCGCGGCCACGGGATCTCTTCCTTTGGCCCCGGCGTCAGTCCTGCTTGCGCCGGGCATCTCGCCCTTCAGCCATGGGGCGATCATGGACAGGGCGGCGGCGGAGAATCCTGGCCTGACTCTTGAGATGTGCAGGGGCATGCTGTCCAGCGCCCTGTACGGGAAGGACGCGGCCCGGCGCATGGACACGATTTTGGAGGGAAGGTGGGGAAGTGAGGCGTTGAGGGACCAATGGGAGTGGGTCACGGCGGCCTATCCGACGAATCCGGTGGCCTGGCATCATTTGGGACTGGCCCGGGAGAAGGCGGGTGACCTGGATGGGGCCGTTGCCGCATACATGGCGTGCCTGGCCGTGGATTCGGGAACCGCCGCCGCGAGACTCCGTTTGGGAGTTCTTTGCGCGAAGGCTGGCGATAGAGACGCCGGGTTGGCGCTTGCCGAGGAGGCGGTATGCGACGACGCGGCGCTGGGTGCGGGGGCGGCAGAGGTCTACAGCCACGCCGCGGAAGCCCTGCTTTCCGAAAGGAATCCGAAAGGCGCGCTGCCTTTTCTGCGCCGGGCAGCCAGTCTTTCACCCGGCGACCTCCATCATCGCGCCGCGCTGGGCACGGTGCTTGAAACCCTTGGGGATGATGCCGGGGCGCTGGCCGAGTACCGCGCCGTGGTCGAGGAGGCGCCCGAATCCCCGCGCGCAAGCGACCGGATTGACGCCATTCTGGACCGGCGCGGCGACCCTGCGGCCCGCGTCAGGGAATGGCGGCGTCTTGTTCAGTTGCACCCGGATGCGACCGTGCCGCAATTGCATTTGGACATGGCCCGGAAAAAGCCCAAGGATGCCCCGCAACTTTCTATTCTGTCCAGCGTGAACGTACCGAAAGAATTGGTGCTGTCCCCGCCGCAGGGGGAATACTGCATACCTTACGGGGACAGTGTTGTTGTCCGGGCCGACGTTCCGTCCGCACCGGAGAAACTGGCCGGTTGGACTGGGGATGGTGAAGGGTTGGGCCGGGCACGGACGGTCTTCATGGATGGTCCGAAGCGTCTGGAGGTGATGCTTTCCGACCGTCAGACGATCTTCGCCTCCGTCGCCCCCGAGGTCTTCTCCGTTCCAAAACAGGGGGCACTGCACGCATTTTTGGGGTCGGGGGGGCTGTATGGCTGGTTTTCTGCCAGTCGGCAGAAAGAGAACACGGGCGCGGGAATCACCCAGTTGGCGTGTGTGGAGGAACCCTTCTGTCCGGTGTTCAAACGGCCCAATCTGAACTTCGAGCACATCATGAATGGTTGCCGGGACGACATCGGACGTTCCGCTAACACGCCGCGCACCGATCCGATGGAGGTTCGCTTTCTTTCGCCGCACAGTGCCGAGGTCTTCTGGCCGTCGCAGCGCTCAAGCTGGAAGCTGGACTGCGCAATGCGCTATACCTTTGCGGGGAAAGACGCGGTCGACATGGAATTTGAAGTGACACCGCGCGCAGACGAGGCACCCCGTGGATTTCTGCTCTTCATGTGGGCCTCTTATATGCACGCGGTTCGCGGACGCACGATCCACTTCCCCGGTGTCCGCGGCGACAGGGCAGGATGGGTGGCTTTCGGAACGGACGGGGAAAACGGCACCGTTTCCGGGGAGGGGCAGGCACCGTTGCAGTACGACAGCGAGGCGGGCGCGATGAATCTGAATACGGCGGCGGGTGTCCGCTTCAGGGAGCCGGTCTACTACGGACTGGTGGACGGCGATCAAAACATGATGACTGCAGGCGACACAATGGCCTATATCATGATGTTCGACGCGCCGGAGGCCACACGGTTTGCCGTGTGGAACTGGGGCGACAGTCCCTACTGCAGCGCCTGGGATTGGCAATTTTTAGTGCCCAATCCCGAGGTTGGCCATACTTACAGGCACCATGCGCGCATGGTGTTCAAGCGTTTTTCCGGTGAGGCCGATGTGCTGGACGAATACCATCGCTGGAGGGATGCACGTGCCAGGGCCGTGGAGGAGGCCCCGCTTCCGCTGGACGCATTTCCCGTGCTGCTGTCCCCCGGACAGGAACGGCAGAATCCCGTTCAGTTGGGGGACAGGATTGCGGCCGAAGACCCGGATCGCGCCCTCGAACTGTACCGCGAAGCCCTGCGCAGGGACATGCTGCGGCCGGCTGCGGCGGAGCGAATCCGGGACCTGCTCGGGAAACGGGGGGGGGCGGCGTGGTCGCAAGCGTTCTGGGCCGTGCTTACCCGGAGCCAACCCGCAGACTGCGGCACCTGGCTCGAGTTCGGGCTCGCGTTGGAATTCACAGGGGAGACGGAGCAGGCCATGGCCGCTTATCGAGATCGGAAGAGCGTCGTGTAGGGAAAGAGTGTAGATCTCGGTGGTC
>CALDSM010000057.1 GCA_937923585.1 uncultured bacterium | reverse complement strand
CTTTGTGCTCTTTGTGGTTAATTTCTCTTCTGTCCGTATTCCTTTTCCGTGCTGTCCCGTGTATTCCGTGGTTCTTGCTCGCACTTTGGTCGCGGCCAACGGCTGCTCTAAGTCGATCCGTGTATTCCGTGGTTCAGTCTGCTTCGTCTTTTGTCCTTTGGTTGCGGCTCCGCTGCTCCAAGAATTCCGTGGTTCCATCATTTTCCTGCTCTGCTTCCCCTGCGCTTCTGCGTCACCTTGTCTTCTTTTCCGAATCTTTTGGTTGCGGCTATGCTGCCCCGTGTTTGTCCGTGCCCGTCCGTGTTCGTCCGTGACAAGCAAACGTCACGTTCGCCGTTGTCCGGGTCTGTCAGGAACGGCCCGCCATGAACCGGTCCCACAGGTCTTGGCGGATGAAAACCGTAAGCAGGCGGCCGGGGCGCAACCCGTGGGTTTCCACGAAATAGGGCTCCTTCAGGAGGGGCTGGAGTCTCGGCGCCAACTGCGGCGCCGTGATGATGACCGGAGCGGCGTCAGGCGAAGGGGGGATGTCGCTCCAGTAGCCCACCCGGGTCAGGTCGCGGAAGTACCACGGAAGCGGCCAGTAGTCGCCGCCCGGCTGGATGACGCGCACCTCCATGGCCTTTCCGGCGGGGTCCACCGCGCACAGGTCGTGTACGCGGTCCGCCAGCCGCGTCACCGCGGTGCTGGTGTGGGCGTAGGCGTACGGGTTGCGGGCGTCGGCGGCATACACGAAATTGCCCTGCCAGGCCTGCCGCGCCTCAAATCCCGCCAACCCGAGGACAACCGCGCACAGCACCGCCTGCAACGGCCGCCACCGACCCGCCCGTATCAGGGCCGCAGCACCCACTCCCGCCAGTAGAATCATCCCTTGGAAGAAGATCAGGGCGTTCCAGGGGGTCTTGTAGGCAAGCAGCGAGAAGACCGCCGTCAGAATCAGCGTCAGAAAGACCAGAAACCGGCCCAGAACCGCAGAGCGGGCCTCGGTCCCGGTTCCGCGCCGCACCAGCAGTACCGTCGCCCCCAAGGCGGCAAGAGCCAGCACCGGAGCCTCGCTCCATTTTGGACCGGCGCTGCGGTAGGTCCAGCCGAGCAGCGAGAAGTAGTAGTACCAGGGCTTGTCATGCAAGGCCGAACTGCCCGCCCCTTCCGTGCCCCGGTGCAGGTAGGTGGTGAACGCCATGACCGAGTCCGCCACCCCGTGCCAGTAGGTGAAGAAAGAGGAGAAGAACGTGACGGACACGAGAACGGCCGCCAGAACCAGTGCAGTAAGGTAAACACCCAATGCGCGTGCGAAGAGTCTTCCCGCCGGAGAATCCTCTTCAAAGAGAGCAGGCCATCTGCCATCGCGCCAACGGCTGTAAAGGAGCGTGAGCACCTTCGCGAGCGCCATCGCCGCGAAAATGACGACACAAGTCTCTTTGGTCGCATGGACGAGCCCAAGGCATGCTCCCGCGGCCAACGCCCAGCCGACACCCGGTTTCCGCCACCAGCGCCATGCACAGCCCAGCGCCGCGTAGACAAACAGCACGAGCAGGACTTCCTGGATGTAATAGCGGCTGTAGTAGGTCATCGCATGCGACACCGCCGTCAGCAGTGCCGCCCAAAACGCCGCCCAGCGCCCCAGCGGCAGCACCAGCAAGCCCGCCAGCGCTACCATCGCAATGCCGCAGAGCGCGGGCACGACCCGGTATTCCGTGTTGGTCGAGTCGGCGAACTTCTTCACCCCCGCCGTCTTGAGCGCCGCAAGAGCCATGTAATAGAGCGTCGGACCGTGATGCTCTTTCGGGTCGTAGCGGTACTCGCCCTTCTCCAGCAGCCGTCCCGTCTTGACGGCCTGGTTCGCCTCGTCCCCATGAACCGGCCGCTTGTCCAGCGCCGTCAGGCGAAACACCGCCCCCGCCGCCAGCACGGCGGCAAAAAGGACGACGAACAACACCGTCTCATATTGTTTCATGCCGATAACCTTACGTGCGACGCAAAGGGAAAGCAAACAGGACAGGGCCATGCTCCCTTTTTGACTGCGGTGGCCATGCCGCCGCTTTTCTTCGTCGAGGCCATGCCTCGACGGGCAGAAGCGCGTCTTCCGCCTTCCAAAGCGGCGGCATGGCCACCGCAGTCAAAAAGGGAGCGCGCCGTTCCGATTTCAGCCGGAACGGCGCGCAATGCTTTCAGAAATGGGAGCGGGCGTGTGTCGTTTACTTGCCGAACACTTCGACTTCCACGTAGTGGCTCTTGTCGTCGGCCGTGTTGCCGTTGGTGTACAGGCGCACGTAGCGGCCCTTCGCGCCCTTGGCGTCAATCAGGCGGCCCTTGTTGTTCTCGATGTATTCCTTGTCCTTGCCCACGCCCAGGCCCGCGCTGTTGTCCGCGTCGTTGTTGTACACGGTGGTCACGCCGGTCTTGAACTCGGGATCATCGGAAACCTGCGCCACCACGTCGAAATACACGCGCTTGCCCTCGTGGAAGTGCCACACCAGAACCGCGTAGATCTCCTTCGACGCTTCGAGGTCAACCTGCACCCACTGCACACCGTCGCCCAGCTCGATCAGGCTGTTCTTCGCGTAATTCTTGTCGCTGTCCACCAGCATCTTCAGCTCGCCCAGCGTCGGGTTCTTCGCGCTCGACGTCACCGGCTTGCCCTTGGAAATGAGCGCCGTGCCCTTCGGCGCCATAAACGGCGCGCGATCCTTGAAATCTTCCGGCTCCAGGTTGGCCGACCAGTAATCAATCGGCGTGCCGCCGAAGAACGGCTCGGGCAGTTCAATCTTGATGGCTTCCAGGTCGCCCGCAGGCGCGTCCGCGGCAACGGCCGGCAGCGCGCAGAACAGCGTGACCGCCGCAACCAGACCAAACGTCAATGTCCAAAAGGCCTTCATGTTTCACTCCTTGTTCAGGGTCGTCCGGCTGTTCCGGACGACAGGTTTTATTGTTTTAACGAAGCCGCAATTCCCCTGCGGTGACACGTCAAGGGGCAGTATTCTACCAAAATACGCTCCGTAGATTCACCTGAGAGTCGTCGGTTCGATTTCAGACCCGGCGCACGGCGAAGGGGTTTCAAAGCCGACGAACTCACAGGCACCGTTGCAGGCCAGATAAAGACACGGACCCTGCATTCAACCAAAGCCGGGCATCGGAAGGTCAATTCTTAGCGGTTCTTTCTCCTCCTCTTTCTCCGTTTCGTTCAAGGATTGTGCAGGAGTATTGGCAGGTATGGGCCTGCCAAAGACCTCCATCTCGATGTAGTGGTTCTTCTTGTCGAAAGAATTGCCGTTGCTGTACGAGCGTACGTAGCGCGCGGTTACCCCTTTGGCATTCACCAGACGGCCCTTGTTGTTCTCAAGGTACTCCTTGTCTTCGCCTGCGCCGAGTTTTGATGTATTGTCCGCATCATTGCTGTACAGCGTCGTCACGCCTGTCTTGAAGTCGGGGTCGTCTGAGACTTGAACGATGACATCGAAATAGACCCTTTTTTCTGCAAAATAGTGCCAGATCAGTATGGCGTATATTTCGCGCGGCGCCTGCAAATCAATCTGCACCCAGTGTAATCCTTCGGGTAATTCGACGACACAGCCCTTGTAGTAGTTCTTGTCCCCGTCCACGATCATCTTCAAGTCGCCGTAAAGCGGCACCGTCGCGCTGGAAGAGACAGGCCTGTACAGCGATACCACCTTCGTGCCTTTCGGGGCCATGAGCGGAGGCCGATCCCGAAAGTCCTCTTGTTCCATGTTGTCCGACCAATAGTCCACCGGTGAGCCGCCAAAGCTTGGCTTGGGCAGATCTATCTGAAGAGGCGCCATTTTCTCAGCACCATTCACTGTCTGAGTTCCTGACGCAAGGCCAAACATGAGTGGAAACGCCAACAGCGCAGGGCAAATCAATAGACCTTTCATGTCAGGCTCCTTCTGCGCTTCGCACCTAAAGTCCCGCAACCCCGCACCACTCCGCAGTCACTTAACCGGTCGGCCAAAGACCTCCATCTCGATATAGTGATTCTTGTCATCAGAGGTGTTTCCGTCGGTGTAAGACCTTATATAACGGGCGGTTACGCCCTTGGCGTCGATAAGACGGCCTTTGTTGTTCTCGATGTACTCCTTGTCCTTTCCCACGCCCAAACCGGAGGCGTTGTCCACGTCATTGCTGTACAGCGTGGTTACGCCTTTCTTGAATTCAGGATCGTCTGACGCCTGCACGATGACTTTGAAATAGACACGCTTGGCCCCGAAGTAATGCCAAACGAGCACAGCGTCAATGGCATGGGGCGACTGCAAATCAACCTGAACCCACTGCAAGCCCTCGGGCAGTTCGACAATGCAACTGCTGGCATAGCTCTTCTCGCCGTCCACCAGCATCTTCAGCTTGCCAAACTGGGCTGCGGCGCTGGAACTGACCGGCTTGTCCTTGGAGACCACCGCGGACCCTGCGGGCGCCATAAACGGGGGCCGGTCTTTGTAGTCTTCCGGTTCCAGATTGGGGCTTTCGTAAGGAAGAGGCGTGCCTCCGTAAAACGCCTCCGGCAGGTCAATTTTGAGCGGTTCCTTGTCCCCCGGTGGCGTGTCCGCCGCCACGGCGGGCAGCACGAACAGAAGTGACGCTGCCATCCCCGTCAACAACATCCACGGCCAAAGCGTCTTCATATCCCGTTCCTTTCTCCGGCATCGCCGGGTCGTCCCACCCAATGGACCAATCCAGCCCGTGTTCGGTGACGCACCCAGCGCGGGATTAACAGGACTTCCCCCAAGAATTGAGGCATTCCACGCATAAGTCCAATCACAACAGCCGCTTATCATTCGGGTGAAGTGGGTGGGGCAGGTTTTGGGGGATCTTTCGTTTGTTCTTCACTTGACAGCCCGGGAAACAGCCGGTAACATTGTTAACAGTGAATTCCCGAGGGGTGGATGGCGGTCTCAGAAACAGGTTCCGTCGGCTGTCCCGCCGCGCAATGAACGGAAGGGCGGGACTTCATTGCGGCAGAGAAGAGGACGGCGTTTGCGGACACATCGTGCCGGATTCGGCGGGCTTGAACGTAAGGAGTCTGATTTTGCAGAAGGCACCCGGCGCGGCTCCATTTGAACCCGGGTCCATGGTGGCCGATCGCTATGAAATCCGGTGCCTTCTCGGCAAGGGCGGCATGGGGCAGGTCTATCTGGCGCATGACCGCCAGATGGAACGCCATGTTGCCATAAAGACGATGAAACGGCAATTCACGTCCGAACGAGACGCCGTTTCGAGGTTCGAGCGCGAGGTCACACTGGTCCGCCAACTGGACCACCCCGGCATCGTCAAACTCTACGAAACGCACAACTGGAACGGCATCCTTTTCTACACGATGGAGTACGTTGAGGGCAAAACCCTCCGCTGCCTGCTGCGCGAGCGGCAGCGTCTCGACTTTCCGTTCGTGGCGGACGTGCTGCGCCAGGTGTGTGACGCCCTTGCACACGCGCACAAGATTACCATCCACCGCGACCTGTCCCCAGACAACATCATGGTGCTGCCTGACGGCTCGGTGCGGCTGCTCGATTTCGGCCTGGCCAAGCTTGATGACCGGTTCTCGGGACTGACGCTGATCGGCTCCAATCTCGGCAAACTGAAATATATGGCGCCGGAACAGGAACTGAACGCCGCCGCCGTTGACCGCCGGGCTGACCTGTACTCGCTGGGGATCATCTTCTACGAACTGCTTGCCGGGCACACGCCCGCGCCGGGAAAGAAGATCACCAGACTCCGGCCCGAACTGCCCCGCAAGACCGAGGAATTCATGCGCAGGGTGCTTGCCCGAAAGCCTGAAGAGCGCTGCTACTCCGCCCGGGAATTTCGCGAAGAGCTGCAAAACCTTCTCAGACTGTACGAGGAACGGCGAACGGCAACGGCTGCCTCCCGCCTGCGCAGCTTCTTCCGTGACAGCATTCTCTTCCGTTGGCTGTTCCGCACCGGCGCGAAAGACGCCCGGCGCGCCGCCCAAGACGGGAAGGTGGCGGGGTCCGGAAGCGGGTCGGGAAAGGGGACATCCAACTCGGGGGGCGGCGGGGTTATCTGACATCTGCGGCGCGCACGGCGAGCCAGGCCGCCGCAGGCGGGGCGGACCGGGCCTATTCGGCCATGACCACGCGAAAGCCCAGATCGCACGTGGTGTATTCAGGCGCGTACTTCCTGCGGACGGAGGAGCGGCAGAAACCCGGATAGCAGAGCCACGAACCGCCGCGCACAACATGGAACCGGTCCATCTGGCCGTTGAAGGGGTCCGTGTCGGGGCTCTTTGAATAATACTGCGGGTCATACCAGTCCTGGCACCACTCCCACACGTTGCCGTGCATGTCATGGAGGCCCCAGGCGTTCCCCCGGTAGGCGCCCGCCTTGGATGCATGGTGGCTGCCGTCGGAAAAGGAAAAGGTCTGCCACTGCGGGTGTTTCGCACCCAGTTTCTCGTCCGCCCCGTTAAGCCAGCCTTCGCCCCCCCCCGGCGCATTCCCCCACTGGAAGGCCGTGGCGCTTCCGGCCCTGCACGCGTACTCCCATTCCGCTTCGGTGGGCAGGCGGAAGACCCTTCCCGTGGCCGCCGAGAGCCAGCGGCAGTAGGCTTGGGCGTCATCCCAGCTCACCAGCACCACCGGCACGCCGGGCGACTGGTTGTAGTCCGTCTTGCGCCAGTTAAGGCCCTTCTCCCACTCCTGTTTGAGCGCATCCGATATGTTCCATGCGCCGCCCGCGTATTCCGCCGTGGTGCGGTAGCCGGTCTGCCCCACAAAGCGGCCAAACTGCGCCACCGTGACCTCGAAACGGCCCATCCAGAATCCCCTGGTGATGCGCACCCGGTGCTGCGGCCCCTCGTCGTCCTGGCGCAGGGGCTCATCGGCGGGACTGCCCATGACAAACTCGCCGGCCGGAACCTGCACCAGTTGGAACTCGACGCCGTTCCCCATGTCCACCACCTGGACGGGAATGGACGGGTCCACCGTGGCCTGTTTTCGCGCCTTCTCCGCCGCTTCGGCCAGCCGGCGCTGTTCGGCCATGGCGGGCGACGATTCGCTGTCCGGCGGCATCAGTTTGCCGTAGATTTCGTAGACCTGCCGGTAGAGGTCCACGGCCTTGCCGGGATTGGGTTCGGCCAGGGCCTGTTCGAGAAGCTGTGCGCCCCGTTTGAGATCATCGGGCGCGGAGGCCCGGTTCTTCTCGTTCTCCACGTCGGCGCGCTGCCTGCCCACTTTCTCCCGAATGGTGTCCAGCGCCGCCTGGGGATGGGACGACGCTGTCTTGTCCGACAGAATGATCCCGGCAAAACGGTCGGCGGCCCTGGCATATGCGGCCTGGGCGTCGCCGTATTTGCCCTCGGCCAGCGCCCGCTCGCCGTCCGCGTAGAGGGAGACGGCCGCCTTGTAGGCCTCGCCGCTCTGCCGGGCCACCCAGGCGGTGTCCAATCCGCTGCGGGTGGCCATGGCCGCCTGTCCGGCGGCGAATGCCGTGTCTTTCGCGGCATGACCGCTCACTTTGGACGCCACCATGTTGAGCAGTTTGGTTCCGGCATGGTAAAGGCCCTCGGCCTGTTGCGCGGTATTCTTGTCCAGCGCCGCCTTCTGCTGCTCCTCCGCGTTCCGGTGGTCTCTTTGGCTGAGAAACAGGCGGACACTGGTTGTCATCAGCGCCACCACCAGGAATACCGTCGCCAGCGTGAGCAACACCCCCAGCAGCAGCCGCGGGTCCCGAAGCAGCCGCGTTATCGCAACCGTCTCGAAAAGCGCTTCAATGCGCCGGCCGACAAGAACCTGCTGAAACTCCTCCACGCTCTGTATGCGGGCCGTGTGGTCCAGTTGGAGGCCGGCCATGATCGCCTTCTCCATCCGGCCGCTGATGCTCACTTCGGGAAAGGAGGAAGGCGCCGCGAGACAGTCGGGGCTCGAAATGCGGGTCAGGGCGCTGGGCAGTTTCTCGCCGGTGACGCAGCGGTAGAGCGTGGCCGCCACGCCGTAGACATCCGTCCAGGGGCCCTGGTCGCCGTCGGAGGCGTACTGTTCCGGCGGCGCGTAACCCTGGGTGAGCGTCACAGTCAGCGTGCGCCGCTCACCGCTGAGCGCCTGGCGCGCGGAACCGAAATCAATCAGGGTCACCACGCCCTCTTCGGAAATGTAAATGTTGGAGGGTTTGACGTCCCGGTGCATGAACCCGTGCGCATGGACGGCGCTCAGGCCGTTCAACACCGGTATGATGAGCTGCCGCGCCTGGCGCTCCCCGAGCCGGTTGCCCGGCTGCATCTTGAGAAACTTTTCGAGGGACACGCCGTCCACGTAGTCCATGACGAGATAGGCCGTCCCGTTTTCCTCAAAAAAGTCGGTCACGCGGACCAGGTTGGGGTGGGGGTTGGGCTGGTGGCACTCGACGATCTTCTGGCCCTCTTCCAGGAACCGCTCCACGCCCCGGCGGTAGGATTCGGTCGTGTCGTCCGCTTCCGAAACGCCCCGGCGAAGACGGATGGTCGTGGCGTTGTCCACGCGCTCGGCCAGTTCAAACGGAAAGTACTCCTTGATGGCCACCCGGCGGTTCAGCCCTTCGAGCAGGCCCAGGTAGGTGATGGCGAAACCGCCTTTGCCCAGCACCCTGCCGATGATGTACCGGCCGTGAATCTTGGAGCCCGGACGCAGTTGCGGATATTCCCACGGAACGTTTCCGGCGGCGGTCCCGCAGTGCTCGCAGACGGACCCGTTCCCATAAGGCAGCAGACAGGAAAGGCATCGGACCACTTTGACGGATGCCGCCTCTGTGCCGGATTGGGTCATTGCGCACCCTCGGGCCGGCCTGCCGTTCGTCCGACCCCGGCGCGGCGGCGGTTCCATTTCCGTCGGCTCATACAGACCCCCTCACGGCGGTTCTTAACAGACCGTTGGTTTGCACTGCCCTTTCCCTGGGATAAGATGGCATTCCCTACTGTGCTGTCCTTTACCGTCCGGCTCAGGAAATCCCCCGCCACTCGCCGCTGGCATCCTCGTTCTGTCAAGCCAATACTGGATTCCACTGTGCCGATTGCACCAACTTTGTTAATTATCCACTTTTTTCCGCAATGATGCAATCACAACGGGTGGATCTGCCGGTTTGCTGCGGCATAACCAACATCGTGACAGGGAGATATCCAGTCTTTCGGGGAGACCTTCCGGGGCTTGGCGGGCGGGCATTCCTGGCTGATGTTGCCGCCAGTTTCCGTGGCACCGATGCATCCAGCCGGACAGGGCTCGGTCGCAGACACTTGCTCCAAATCATCTATTTTAATCATATTGCATATAATTCACCGCGCTTGGGAAGGCGTTGAAGTATCCGTTGACATTTGCCAAGAATATGGTAGAATCTTGGTGCAGAAGACTAGGCATCCGGCAAACAAGCTGGTGGGACTCCGTGCGGGGGCACGCTGTGGTCCCGAGGATACGGTAGATGTCAAGGCCGAGTTATCCAGAGTCGAGTGTTCTGCGCACATCATCCTATGTCCGCGTGTGGTGGTTGAGGAAGATGTACGGATACCATGTGGTGGATGTGCGGCGCTGTCCCAAACGCAGTTGGCATGGGAGGATGCGGTTCAAATTTGTTTACAAGATGGTGCCCGAATTCCGTTTATAGCCACAGTCATCCACTCTTGTCTCTCCAGTCATCGCAGAGGGTGTCCGAATCTGTAAATCAATCAGAGCAGCTGGAGCGGGCCAAGGAAAGGGCGTTGAGCCCGAAGGCGGGTGTCCCACCGGGATGCCCGCCTTTCTGGTCCCCGCGCCCGGTTTCAGTCCTCCGGCAGGCCAAACCCGAAATAGCGGTTGGCGTTCCCGTATGAAATGCCGCGGACGATTCGGCCCAGCCAGTCCAAGTCGTTGGGAAGCAGTCCCCGGGCAACATCGTTGCCCAGAATATTGCACAGAATTCTGCGGAAGTAGTCGTGCCGGGGATAACTCAGGAAACTGCGGGAGTCGGTGAGCATGCCGACGAAACGGCTGAGCAGTCCGGTTTGCGAAAGCGTTTCAATCTGTTCCTGCATGCCCGCCATCTGGTCGTTGAACCACCATCCGCTGCCAAACTGCATCTTGCCGGGCACTGAACCGTCCTGAAAATTGCCGGCCATGGTGGAAAGCACCATGTTTGCCGCCGGATTTATGGTGTAGAGCACCGTCCGCGCGAGCTGGTCCTCCCGATCGAGCCGGTCCAGAAACTTTGAGAGCGCCTTCGCCATGGGAGCATCGCCCGCCGAGTCAAAACCGGTGTCCGGCCCGAGCGCCCGGAACATGCGCGTGCTGTTGTTGCGCAGGGGACCGAGATGAATCTGCTGGGTCCATTTCAGCCCATGGTTCATCATGCCAAAGAAATGCATCATGGCGGACCGGAACCGCAGCGCCTCGTCGGGCGCGGGGGGGTGGCCCGCGCGGGCGCGTTCGTAAATCGCCGCCGCCTCGGACTCCGTGTAGTCCTCGGCGTGGGGCGTTTCCAGTCCATGGTCCGAAAGACGGCAGCCCCGCTCGTGGAAGAATTCCTGGCGCTTCCGCAGCGCGTCCAAGAAATGGAAGAAGGTCGGGCAGTCCATGTCCGCCGCGGCTTCGAGCCTTTCCGCATAGGCGGCGAACGCGCCCGGGTCTTCGACGGCCATGGCCTTGTCGGGACGCCATGTGGGCAGCATTTTGACGCCAAATCCGGCGTCTTCGTTGACGCGCCGGTGCGCCTCCAGGTCATCCAGCGGGTCGTCGGTGGTGCACACCAGCACCACCTTCATCTGTTTCATGATGCCCCGCGCCGAAAACCCGGGCTGTGCCAGTTTCTCGTTGCACACTTCCCACACGCCTTGGGCCGTGTCGGGACCGAACAGCCGGTCCGAGATGCCGAAGGGGCGGTCCAGTTCCAGATGGGTCCAATGGTAGAGCGGGTTGCGCACGAGCCAGGGCACGGTTCCGGCCCACTGCTCGAATTTCTCCCAATCCGTCGCGTCGCCCGTACAGTAGCGCTCGGGCACACCGTTGGTGCGCATGGCGCGCCACTTGTAGTGGTCGCCTGCCAGCCAGATATCGGCCATGTTTGCGAAGCGATGGTTCTCAGCCACCTGCGCCGGCGGCAGATGACAATGGTAGTCACTGATGGGCAGGTCCTTGGCGTGGCGGAAATAGAGTTCCCGCGCCGCCTCGCTCTCCAGCAGAAAGTTCTCGGTGATCAGCACGCGCTTGGACATAACGGAGGCTCCTCGTTTGATTCAGTGCAGAGGATACCACATCGGGTCCATGCCCCAGGTGGCCACACCCTCCACCGAAATGCCGGCGCATATGGCCTGGCACACCACGCACACGGGACTGCGGAAGCGCAGCCACGGAACAAACACCCCGAACAGGAAGAAATGATGAATGTGAACGCTGTGCGTGTCGCGCCAGACAAATGTGAGAAACGCGATCGGCAGGACTACGGCCGGAACCGCGCCCAGCCACCACCTCAGGATGCCCGCCCGCCAGGCAAGCACTCCGTGCCAGGCCGCAAGGCTGAGCATCAGCGTGACAGCCAGACCGAACAGGAACCACGCACGCGACGACATCGTGGCGAATCCCTCCGGTGTCAGGCTGAAGTCCACCTGCAGGATCCGGTCAAGATAGTGGTAGATGAATGCCAGAAAGAAAGGCAGCGCCCAACCCAGACCGTTCCACAGCATGACCCGGCGCCAGGGCGCGCGGAACGGTTGCAGCGTGTGCCGCGCGCCCATGAACCACGCCGCCGAGGCTGCAATGAGCAGTTTTGGCAACTCATAGGCGTTGCCGTCCGGCGAGGCAAACGGGTTGGCGCGATGACACAGAATGCCCGCCATGAAGGTGTAACCCAATGTCGCCATGAACAGCCAGAAAGCCAGGCTCGCAAAGGGCGTTTCGGTGATGCCTTCCTGATCGGTGTCCATGCATGTCTTCATCGGCCGGCCTCCGGCGGTTTGCGACTATATCCGCAGCCTGGCGGGGCACGAGACCGGACGGATCAGAGGTTCAAACCCGCCTCATGTTATCATGACTCTCTTTCAAGGAGAATCACGTCATGTTCGCCATTATTCGCCGCCAGTTCTTCGCCCTCGGCGCATCCGCGGCGACAGTGTCCATGCTGCCTGCTTTCAGTTCGGCGCGCGCGCAGGAGACAGCGACCTCCGTTTCGCAAAACCGTGCGGGAGCGCTGCGCGCCGACATCGCGATCATCGGCGGGGGACTGGGCGGCTGCGCGGCGGCGCTGGCGGCGCTGCGCGCGGGGCGTTCCGTCATTCTAACCGAAGAAACCGACTGGGTCGGCGGCCAGTCCACCGCACAGGCGGTGCCCCCCGATGAAAACCCATGGGTGGAGACTTTCGGCGCGACGAAGCTGTACCAGGACTATCGCGGCCGCATCCGCGACTATTACCGCCGGAACTATCCGCTGAGCGAGGCGGCGCGGGCCGCGCAGCACCTCAATCCCGGCGGGGGCAGTGTGTCGCGGATCTGCCACGAGCCGCGCGCGTCGCTGGCCGCGCTGCTGGAAATGCTGGCACCCCATGCCAGTTCGGGAAGGCTCACGCTGCTGGTGCGCCATCTGCCCGTTTCCGCCGACCCGCAGGGTGACCGTGTGCGCGGCGTGGTGTTGCGGGACTTGGAAAACGGCAACGACGTGGCGGTGGAGGCCGGTTACTTTCTGGACGCGACCGAGACGGGCGCGCTGCTGCCCATGGCCGGCGTCGAGCATGTCACCGGGGCGGAGTCAAACAAAGACACCGGTGAACTGCACGCGCCGGACACGGCACGTCCGGACAACATGCAGGCGTGTACGGTCTGTTTCCCCATGGAGTATTGCCCCGGCGAGAACCATGTCGCCGATCCGCCCCGCGACTACGCCCACTGGAAGGCCTATGTGCCCAAGCTGACGCCCCCGTGGAGCGGCCCGCTGCTTTCGCTGAGGACGATTCACCCCGTCACCCTGCAGGAACGCGAACTGCCGTTCAATCCGGAGGATCCAAATGAGAAGGGCTGGTGGAAATACCGGCGCATCCAGGACCCGGCCAGCTTCACGCCCGGCTTCGCGCGCGGCGGCGTCACGCTGGTCAACTGGCCGCAGAACGACTACTTGGACGGCAATCTGATCGGTGTGTCCGCCGAAGAGGCCCGCAAACATGTTGACGCCGCCAAACAGTTGAGCCTGTCGCTGTTCCACTGGCTGCAAACCGAAGCGCCGCGGCCCGACGGCAAGCAGGGCTGGCCGGGATTGCGGCTGCGTCCCGACATGACCGGCACGGCGGACGGCCTTGCCAAGCACCCCTACATCCGCGAGTCGCGCCGCATCCGCGCCGAATTCACCGTGCTGGAAAAGCACGTGGGCAAAGAGGCGCGCGCCGCGCGCATCGGCAAGACGGACAAAGGCATCTGCGCGGAGCAGTTTCCCGACAGCGTCGGCATCGGCTATTACCGCATAGACCTTCACCCCAGCAGCGGCGGCGACAACTACATAGACATTGACTCGCTGCCGTTCCAGATACCGCTGGGCGCGCTGCTGCCGCAGCGGGTGGAGAACCTGCTGCCGGCCTGCAAGAACCTGGGCGTCACCCACCTGACTAACGGCTGCTACCGGCTCCATCCCGTGGAGTGGAACGTCGGCGAATCGGCCGGCGCGCTGGCGGCCTTCTGCCTGGGGCGCAAGGCTCAACCCCGGCAGGTGCGCGCCGACGCTGCGCTGCTTGCGGAATTCCAGTCAAGCCTCACCGCACAGGGCGTTCCCCTGGCCTGGCCGGACGAGGTACGCTTCCGCACCTGAAGAAGAAGGGATTAAGGCAGGCTCTTTTTTGTGTGCGGTGGCCATGCCGCCGCTTTTCTTCGCCATGGCCATGCCATGGCGGGTGCCGAAGCATGGCTTCCGCTGGCACAAAGCGGCGGCATGGCCACCGCACTCAATAGTGTGGAACAGGCGCCCTCGCCTCGTTCCCCGGGCCGCTGCGACGGGCCGACAGCCGGGGGCGGCTGTCCTACATTTCCGAGCCGGGTTTACAGAGCCTCCTCCCCGCCGACTTCGTTCGGGGGCAGCATCTGTATGCGGATGGGCTCCGCCGTGTTGAGTCGAATCTCGCGCTGGGAGGCGGCCAGGGCAATGCCGGCCTCCTCGAAGCGGCGGTCTATGATGTGGTGCACGTCGCTGCGGACCACCCGTGCGTCGGCATCGGTGATTTCGAGCCAGAAATAGACCGCGAAGACCATGGCACTGTCGCCAAACTCCTCGAACACCACGACCGGCTCCGGGTCCTTGAGCACTTTTCCGTGCTCCACGACGGCGTGGTGCATGATGCGGGCCACCTCGCGCGTGGGTGAGCCGTAGGCGACGCCCACCTTCACGTCGAACCGCATCCGGTTGTCCGTCAGCGTCCAGTTGACCACCTTGTTCTCAAGGAACTTGCTGTTGGGGACCAGCACGTCAATGCCGGTGGCCGTATGCAGCGACGACGCGCGCGCGCCAATGCTCACCACGCTGCCCGTGAGCCCCTCCACCTCGACAATGTCACCCACGCGGATGGGCTGCTCGCCCATGAGGATGAGCCCGCTCAGGAAGTTGCTGATGAGATTCTGCGCGCCAAAGCCGACACCGATGGCGACGGCGCCGCCCAGGAAGGTGAAGACGGTGAGCGGTATGCTGAGATACTGCAGAACCGCGAAGCAAACCATGAAGAGCAGGAAGTACTTGGTCAGGTTTTCGGCGATGAGCGCGACGTTGGTCTTGATGCCCAGCCGGGGAAACAGCCGGTTGCGCAGGTAGCGCAGGATGAGGCGGCTCAGCAGAAGACCGATGCCGAGGATGATGAAGCCGTTGACCAGTTTGCGCGGCGTGATGGACTTGCCGCCCACCTCCGTGAGTTCGCGGTCGGCAATCCTGCCGAACTGGGACTTCACCCACCGCCCGGCCTCGGTCATCCGCTCGGCCGGGGACATGCGGTCCATGCGCACGCGCAGCTCGTCCAGGGCGCGCTCGTACATCATGGCCAGCTCTGCCATGAGCCGCTGCAGCCGGTCGTTGACCCCGCTGCGCTCGCGCAGCGCGGCGAGGCGTTTCTGCGCGGCGGACCGGGCCGCATCGTCCGCGGCCAGGGAGTCCGCCTGTTTTTCCAGCGAGGCAATCTGCGTGCGCAGCACCAGGCCGCGCTGCTCGGAAACGCGCCGCACGCCGTTCAGCGAGTCCAACTTGGTTTGCAGGCGCTGCGCCGTTTCGGCAAAAGGCATCTCCTTGGAGGACACGCCGGCCTGGCTGATCTTGTACCGGGTTTCCCAGATGTTCTTCTCTTCGCCCTCGCAGCGCTGAAGGTATTCCAGTGTGGTCAGCACGGACCGCTGGGCTTCGGCGCGAACCTTAGCCAGATCGGCCTCTGCGCGGGCCTTCCCGGCCGCCTCCGGGTCGGAGGCGGTTTCGGCGCGGCGTTCCAGGTCGGCCAGGTGGGCCATGCGGCGATTCAACTCGCGGCGGGCGTTCTCGATCTCGCGCCCGACACCGGTCACGGCCGCGTCCTGCACCGCACAGAGTTCCTTTAGTTCGCTCTCCTTGAAGACCATTTGCGCCCGGGCTGCAGCCACCTGGTGCCGGGCCAGTTCGAGGTCCGCCTCAAGACGGCGCTGCTGCATCTCGGATCGGTCCAGCCCGGTGCCCGCGCCGGCCACTTGGTTCTCTGCCGCGCGCCAGGCGATGCGCGCCGTTTCGGCGGCCCATTCGGCGCGGTTCTTCGCCGCCTCGTCGGGGGCGCCGCCTGCGGCGTCCGCGGCCTGGTTCAGCGCCGTTTTGGCCGCATCGGCGTCCTCCTGTCCCATGGCCAGCATCTGGCGCCAGTTCTCCGTGGCGAGTTTTTCGGCGTCCAGGTCCATCTGGCACCCGTTGACCTTGTCCAGAAACTGGTCCACATAGGCCATGGTGTAGGGGGGTGGATCGTCGAGTCCCTTGAATGCATCGCGTGCCTTTTCCGACGCGGCCAGTTGTTCCGTTGCCGTCTTGTGGCCCCGCACAAGCGACAGGCGCTGCTGCAGCGCCGTTTGCAGCGTGCGCAGCGCCGCCGTGCGGCCCTGCACGTCCTCCAGCGTCACGTCGGCGGGCGGCGCCGCGGCGCCCGACTCTATGTTAAGGGTCTCCGCGATGGAGCTTTCCACCTCCCTTAAACGGGCGGTCAGTTCGGTTTCAAGAGCGTCCTGGTCGGTGCCGGTCTTCTGGTCGGCCGCTGCGGCGGGAGGCGGCGATGGTGCGGGTGCGGCTTCAGGAGTGTTTGCTGTGGCTTCAGCGGCCGGCGCAGTCTTTGCCGGGGCTGCCGGTGCCGGGCGTTCTGCCGTCGCGGCCTGTTGTGCCGGGCTGGCCAATGCACACATCAGCAGAAGGAGCGCAAGGGCGGCGGGCCGGTGTGTGGCCGAAAAACGTTTCATGAATCTTGAGAACTCCCGCAATCCGAAGCATCGTTGCCGGCTGCCCCGGGCGCCAATGCGTAATGACGCCTGCCACAGGACGGCAGAAGACAGCTTCCATTGAGCATTGCCGTTGATCATCCGGCAAGCGCCGTTCCGGGATCAACCCCGTCCTTTTGATCCCTTCCGTCCCTATTCCGGCATGGTGGGTCGCGCCGCGATGGCGCGGGCGGGCCTTCGACAGGTAAAATACCCGTTTGCCGATTACAATCCCGTTGTTCAACCGGAGCCGCCCTGTGAAATCTTCGCTCAAGTCGCTCACACTCAATCCCAAGGAAGACCGCCGCCTGCTGCGCGGCCACCTCTGGGCCTACCGCAACGAATTCAAACACCTGCCGGAGGATATGGCCGACGGCGAGGCGGTGGACGTGTTCTCAGACAGCCGCCGCTTTGTGGGCCGCGGCTTCTACCAGGCGCAGGGCGGTATCGCCGTGCGCATCGTCACGCGGCACCAGGAGGAACTGGATGCGGAGTTCTTCCTTGCCCGTTTTGCCTCGGCGCGCGCGCTTCGCGCACGCCTCTTCCCCGGCTCCACGGTCTACCGCTGGATCTACGGCGAGAGTGACGGGCTGCCGGGGCTTGTGGTGGACCGCTACGGCACGGTGGCGGTGGTGCGCGCGGCGTCTGTGTTCTATAACGGCTGCGCGGAAATGATTGCCGGGGCCTGCATGGCCGAAGGCGGCGCGGAAGGGGTGGTGTTCGCCTGGGGAAACACCACGAAGACCTTCGGCACGGTGCCGGAGATTGTACCGCTCGACGTGGACGGCGTGCGCGCGGAGCTAAACCTGGCCGAGGCGCAGAAGACCGGGCTGTTCCTGGACCAGCGCTGCAACTGGCAGAGCGTCCGCACCTTCGCCGCCGGTGCGCGCGTGTTCGACGGGCACTGCTACCACGGGTTCTGGTCGTGCAACGCGGCGCTCGCGGGCGCGCAGTCCGTGCTGGGCGTGGACACCTCCGAGAAGGCCGTTGAGCAGGCCGGGCGCAACGCGGCGCTGAACGGCGTTGCCGACAAGTGCGTGTTCCTGAAGAGCGACGTGGAGAAGGTGCTGGGCGAGGCGACGAACTTCTTCGATGTCATCGTGCTCGACCCGCCCGCGCTCGCGAAGAACCGGGCCCTGGTGCGCAAGGCGCTGCCGCGTTACCAGGCCATCAACGAGTTGGCGCTCGGACGCGTCGCGCCCGAAGGCGGTTTCCTGATTACCTCGTCCTGCTCGCACTTCGTGGACACACCGACCTTCTTGGAGACGGTGAAATACGCGGCCACCGCCGCGGGCCGACGTGTTTCCCTGCTGGAGATGCGCGGTGCCGCGCCCGATCACCCCGCGCTGTTGGCCATGCCCGAAACCGCCTACCTCAAATGCGCCGTGCTGCGCGTGGAGTAGTCAGCACATGACGTTGTCTTTCATTGCGGAAACTGAAGGCTTTGCGATGCGTCAACATCCCCCGGCGCTTTGCGTCACCCCCTTCAAGGATGGGAGGGACAGAAGTTCCGGGTCCCCCCTGGAGGGGGGTGCTGCGAAGCAGCGGGGGGTGTATGCCTACGCGTGTGCCCATAACCCACACCCCCCGGCCCTTCGGGCCTTCCCCCCTCGCAGGGCGGACTTTTTGTCTGCGACTTTTGTCCCTCCCATCTTGGAAGGGGGACTTGGGACGGCCATGTGTCTGGTCCTTCTCTGGTGCGCAACACTCTCCGCGCAGGAGACCGGTGCACCGGCGCTGCCGCCGCCCGCAAAGGACCTGAAGGTCGTCCGCTTCGAGGAAAACCCCATCATCCGCCCGGACATGCTTCCCGGCAGGGACGGCGAGAACATCAACGGCCCCTCCCTGATTCGCGTGCCCGAATGGCTTCCGAATCCGTTGGGCAGGTACTACCTCTACTTCGCCGATCATCACGGCGACTACATTCGGCTGGCCTATGCGGACCGGCTGCAGGGGCCGTGGAAAATCTACAAGCCGGGGACGCTGCGCCTCGCGCAGGTGCCCGACGGCAAGAAGCACATTGCCTCGCCGGACGTTGTTGCCGACGGGGAGCGCAAAGAACTGCGCATGTACTTCCACAGCCCGTCAAAAACCGCAAAAGCGCAGACCACCTATCTGGCGCGTTCCAAAGACGGCCTGCATTTCACCGCCGGTTCGGAGAAACTGGCCCCCTTTTACCTTCGCATCTTTCAGCACGACGGATACTGGTATGGCATGACCAAACGCGGCTGGTTGTGCCGGTCCAAAGACGGGCTGTCGGCCTTTGAGCCGGGCCCCAACCCGTTTTCGGGCGTTGCGGTGCGCGACGGCGATGAGAACAGCACCGGCATCCGCCATGTGGCGCTGGACCTGACCGGCGACCGGCTGACGGTCTACTATTCGAAGATTGGCGACATGCCCGAATGCATCCTGCGCAGCACCATCACGCTGACCCCGGACTGGAAGGAATGGAAAGCGGGCGCGCCGGAACTGGCGCTGAAACCGGAGAAGGACTACGAGGGCACGGATATCGCGCTGGCCCCGTCCAAAGGCGGCAACGCCAAAGGCCGGGAAAACGCGCTGCGCGACCCCGCCATATTCAAGGAGGATGGCCGCACTTACCTGCTCTATTCCGTGGCCGGAGAGAGCGGAATCGGTGTCGCCGAAATCACGGCAGTGAAGTGATATCAGGCCGACAGGAATGATCCCGCCTTCGCGGGAGTGACGGGCGTTCCCAGTCCCGCAAAGAGGGCTACCCGCGTGGCGGAAAGAGCCCGAGCCAGGATTTGATACGGTAACCCAGCACGATGCCGATCATTTCCAGGCCGAGAAAAAAGGCTTTCAGCTTGTTGCCGGTCACGGAAGATTCGCCGACGCGCCTGCCATAGTTCACGGGGATTTCGACAAAGGGGAACTTGTGCAGGATGACCAGGAGCATGAGCTGTGGGCCGAAGGCCGACCCGCCGATGGTGAAATGCGGGCGTATCTGCTCGTAGACATGCCGGGGAATCAGTTTCATTGAGCAGCCCACGTCGCTGAGGAAGGTTGTGTTGAAGAGGAACTCCACCAGCTTTCCCACGGCGTAGTTGCCCCACTTGAGAAAGACGCCCATGTTGGCGCCCTCCCACACGAACTCGCGCGCCGTGCGCGTGCCGAATACCACCGGCACATCGTCGCAGAAGGCCAGCAGCTTGATGATGTCCCTGCCGGAGAAGGTGCCGTCGGGTTCGGAAATGATCAGGAGATCGCCGGTGGCCTCGGCCAGGCCGCGCCAGATGGCGTGGCCGTAGCCCTGCGCGGACTCATGCACCAGCCGCGCGCCCGTGCCCGCCACCTCCTCGTCCGTGCCGGGCGCGGCGTTGTTGTTCACCACCACAATCTCGTCCACATAGCCGTTCGCGAAGAAGTCGAGTACGGCCCGGCGGATCGAGTCTTTCTCGTTGTAGGTGGGGAAGATGACGGATACTTTCTTGTCGTGCCACATGGTGCCTGCATGATGCGTATCGGCCACACAAGAAATCAAACCGAACGAACCTCCAGACGGAGGCCCCCCTGGAAACCCTGCATGTTCCGCCTGTCCGTGCAAAGCACCTGGATGCTTCCCGGTCCGCAGACTGTTATAATGGCTGTGGAAGAATGGCACATAAGGAACTTGCGTCCATGATTTTCCACATAAAGTTGGAACAGGCGGAAGACGGGTGGTTTGTGGCCGAATGCCCGGCCTTGCCAGGCTGTGTCTCGCAGGGAAAGAATGAAGAAGAGGCACTGGCAAACATACGTGAGGCAATTGTGGCGTGGCTTTGGGCGGAAGACCAGAAAGCCGCCCTTGTCCTTTCTGAGAACTCCAGTCAACCGCCGGTAGTCGTGGCTGTTTGATGGGATGGGCCGGTTGGGAAACATATCCGGCAAAGAGGCGGCGAGGGCTTTTCAACGGGCCGGTTGGACTGCGGTGGGGCGGGTAGGCAGCCACCTCGTGATGATAAAACCGGGCGTCCGTGTCAATTTGTCCATTCCGCAGCACAAAGAACTCTCGGTGGGGACTCTTCGTGCGCTAATTGGCCACGCAGGTCTCACAGTTGAGGAATTTCTCGCATTGCTGCAAGGGTGAAGTCTTTGTCCAGGAGCAACAGGCATGACGGCATGGATGGCGGCTGCAATACTGGTGCTGGGTACGGCACAGGGCGAAACCGCGATGACGCTGGGGCCGCCGGAACAGGCGGGCACAGGCTTCATATTCACCGAGGGGCCGGTGTGGCTGGGCAAGGAAGGACTCATCTTCAGCGACATCCCGGCAGACACCATCTGCAAGCCCGACAAGACGGCGTTTCGCAAGCCGAGCGGCCAGTCGAACGGGTTGACGCTGGACGGGGAGGGGCGGCTTGTCGTCTGTGAGACCGCCACGCGGCGCGTCACGCGCACGGAGAAGGACGGCGCCATCACGGTCATCGCCGACCAGTTTGACGGCCGCAGGTTTAACAGTCCGAACGATGCGGTGGTCCGTTCGGACGGCACCATCTTCTTCACCGACCCCCCCTACGGGCTGCCGAAGCGGCTGAAAGACCCGGCGGCAGAACTCGATTTTGGGGGCGTTTTCGCCGTGAAGCCCGGCGCGGCGCCCCGCGTGCTGGGCAGGGATTTTGAAACGCCCAACGGGCTGGCCTTCTCGCCCGACGAGAAGACGCTGTATGTCAGCGACACGGAACGCAAACACATCCGCGCCTTTGACGCGGCGGCGGACGGGACGCTCTCCAACTGTCGGGAGTTCTACACGCTGCCCGTGCCGGACGGATTGAAGGTTGACCGGGCGGGCAATGTCTGGTGCTCCGCCGAGGACGGTGTCCACGTCATTGCGCCGGACGGGAAAAGAATCGGGCTGGTTGCCGTGCCCCTGGCGTCGAACTGCGCCTTCGGCGGTGACGATGGAAAGACGCTTTACGTAACCGCGCGGACGTCGGTGTTCCAGGTGCGGCTGACAAAGCCGGGCATTGTGCCGGGGCCGAAGCGCTGAGCGGGCGGACGCAGCCGGCGGGCCGCGCCTACTTCTTCGCCACGGACATCCGCCGCTTCAGTTCAGCCACTGCCGCGTCGAGCAGGGAATCGCGCTCCTGCTTGAACTGGGCCTCAAAAAGCTTGACCGTGGCGGGAACGACCACATCGGGCTGCACGCCGCCGTCATATTCGGCGTTGGTGGTGATCAGCACGTTCCCTTTGTCGTCAACGTAGCGGCCGACGGGATAATGTACGACATATCCGCCCGGCATGGTGATTTCGCCGCCGATCTCGGCAAGCGAGCCCTCGGTGCCGAGGGCGCCCATGACGACGACATTGGGCTGCCCCTGCAGCGCGCGGGCGATAATCTGGCCGCTGTCGCGGGTGGAACGGTGAACGAGCACGACAATGGGGCCGCCAAAATGCGGATCGCGCGGCTCCACCTCGATGCCCTGCTGCTCGTCGAGCGCGAAACCGCCCTTCTTGGGATTGAAGGCGACCAGTTGCCCCAGTTTGCGCTTTGCGTCCGCAAAATGTCCGGCGTAGGCCTTTGCCAGCGCCATGTCGCCGCCCTGGTTGCCCCGCAGGTCGAGAATAAGTCCGGGTGTCTTGTCGCGGTTGAGCTTGTCCACGACCTTCTTGAAGGCCCGGTCCGGGAAGGGGGTCATCATCGTGGCGGACTGGGACAGGATGTTGATGTACCCGTACCCGCCCGGCAGGGTCCGCGTCTCAAAGGGCGACTCGACCTCGCTGAAATCCTTGGCGTAGTGGACCACATCGCCCAGCCCGGCGTACTGGTCGTCCCGGGCGGTCAGCGTGGCGGTCTGCGGCTTCTGGGAATCCCGGTTCTTGAAGGTGACCGTGGCCGTGGCGCCCACCGGCCCCCGGGTAAGGAACATGCAACGGTCCAGCATACGGCCCACATAGGTTGCCGCGGGGGTTTGGCTCCAGTAGTCGGGCGCGGCCTTGAGCGCCTCATCAATGGGCTTGCCGTTCCACTGGGTGATTTGGGCGCCCCACTTCATGCCCGCCTTCTCGGCGTCGCCACCCTTTTCAATGCGGTACGCGACCATCACATCGTCGTTCAGCGGCGCCACGGAAATGCCGAATCCACCGCCGACGGCCTCCTTCCGGAAGTCCTCCTCATCGCTGCCTTCCATGTAGCCGTCGGGAATGGAATGAATGTATTGCCGCAGCGCGACATAGTAGGCGCGCTTGTCGGAGCGGGCCTGGGCATCGGCCACGCGCACCGAAAACCGGTCATAGAGGGCGTTCCACTTGATCCCCTTCCACTCGGTGAAAGGGTACTCGCGGGAAAGTTTGGCATGCATGAGGTCGAACGCCTCGGTCCAGGTGCGCGCCTGATAATCGCCCTCGGCGTAACCGGCCAGAATGCCGCCGGTCGAAAGGGGGTTGCGGGGAACAGGGATGGGTATGCCGAAGATCGGCATGGTGGCGGTGGTGCAGCCGGTAATCAGGGCCAGCGAGGCCAGCAGCAGCACCAGCCCGGCCCGGCAGGACCGGCAGGCGGTGAGGCGGCAATGCGTTATTCTGGACATGGCGTAGGACAATCCCGCGTGCGTTGGGCGTGCAACCCTGTGGAGGCATGCCGCCGGGCGGCGACACCATCCTCCCCATATAATGCCACAGCCGCGGGAATGTCCGCATCTTTGTGGCGACCGGGTTTCAGCCCAGTTCATGCAGGGCCGCGTCCAGCGCAAGGCCTCCAATGCCGCTGTGGGAGGCGTTCCATACGGCCAGGCCGTCGCGCACGAGCAGTACTTGCGGCGACTTGTGGGTGACGCCGAGATGCGAGGCGATTTCGTTGGACAGTTCCCTGGATTCGATGACCTTCACCAGATACACCGGTGGCGCCTCCTCTCCGACCGCGCGTTCCCAGGCCGCCATGCGGCTGTGGGCCGCCGCGGAAACGGGGCAGCGGGTGCTGTGCTTGAAGATGAGCACGGGGCACCGCTCGCTCTCCTCCAGCAGCGCGTCGAATTCGGCCAACGTTGTAATCTCGAGCATGCCGTGTCTCCATTCCATCCGGGCTTTGCCGGGTTTCGCGGCCGGATGATATACTCGTCATCCTGTTCATTCAACACTTCCACCGGTGCAAACGCCGTCCCATGACACAGAGAGTATACATAAAGACCTTCGGCTGCCAGATGAACGAGCATGACAGCCAGCGCATGCTCGATTTGCTGGCCGCCTCAGGATACCTTCCGGCGGCGGCGCCCGAAGAGGCGGCGCTCATTGTGCTCAACACCTGCTCGGTGCGCCATAACCCGGAAAACAAGGTGTTCAGCTTCCTGGGCACGCTGCGCGGAATCAAGCAGCAGCGGCCCGAAACGGTGGTGGCGGTGGCGGGCTGTGTGGCCCAGCAGGAAGGCCGGCATATTCTGCAGCGCGAGAGCCTCGTGGACCTGGTGTTCGGCCCGGACCAGATGTTCCGCCTGCCGGAACTCCTGGACCGGGTCCGCGCGGGTGAGCGTGTGTGCGCCACGGAGTGGCTGCCCCATGAGGGCCGCACGCAGAACTTCATCCCCGAGGAATGGGTGGAGCGCGGGCATGTCGAGGGGTTCAAGGCGTACATTGCCATCACCAAGGGCTGCAACAACCTGTGCAGTTTCTGCATCGTGCCGCGCACGCGCGGGCGCGAGGTGTCGCGCGAACCGGAGAATATCCTGCGCGATGCGCGCAGCCTCGCGGCCCGCGGCGCAAAGGAAATCTGGCTGCTCGGCCAGAACGTGAATTCGTACCGCGCCGCCGACGGCTATGGGTTTTATGAGCTGCTTGACGCTGTGTCGCAGATTGGGGGGCTGGCGCGGCTGCGGTTCACCTCACCCCACCCGAAGGACTGGAACAACGCGCTTTCGGACCTGATGGCGGCGCGGCCGGCCATCTGCAAACAGTTGCACCTGCCGTTCCAGGCCGGGGCCGACCCCATCCTCAAGGCCATGCGCCGCCGCCATACCGTCGCTGAATACTTGGACAAGGTCCGCTATCTGCGGGGGGCGGTGCCGGAAGTGGAAATCAGCACAGACCTAATCGTCGGATTCCCGGGCGAGACGGATGAGCATTTTGAGGGCACTTTGGCGGTGCTGCGAGAGGTGCGGTTCAGCCAGGTGTTTCCCTTCAAGTACTCGCCCCGTCCGGATACAGCCGCGGCAAAGCTCCCAGACGACGTGCCTCGAAAGACCAAGGAGGCGCGGCTTGCCCGGGTCATTGAGCTGCAGGAAGCGATCAACCGGGAGTGCCAGCAGGCGCTGGTGGGCACGGAACAGGAAGTGCTCCTTGACGCGAAACATCCCCGCAAGCGCGGCTGGATGAACGGACGGACCGACGGATACCGCTCCATCGCCGTCAAGGGCGAAGGCATCGGGGTTGGCGACATTGTGCGTGTGCGGGTCACCGGCCATGAGGGCCATTGGCTTGTGGGAGAGGTATACTGACGCAAATGGGACAGGCGCCCTCGGCTGAAGCAGGCAATGTGGGACAGGCGCCCTCGCCTGTCTCTTCGGGCTGACAGCCGAGGGCGGCCGTCCCACAGGGTTTACATTAGCGAAAGGGAAGAGCAATGGAAGTTAAAGCGGTGGTGTCCGGCAAACTGAAGAAGGGCGGCGATGACGCGTGCCTGGTTGTGCCGGTGTACGAGAAGGAATTTCCCCTGAAGAGCGCGGCGCTGGACCCGGCCCATGCGGCGGTGTTTGAGGCGCTGGCCGCGCGGGACGCCGTGACGGGCAGGGCGCAGGCCACCTATTATCTGCCCACGCCGGGCGCGGCTTGCGGCGGCGTGCTCGCACTGGGGCTGGGCAAACGCGATGCGTGCGACGCCGAGACACTGCGGCGGGCCGCGGGCAAGGCCGTGCGCCATTTTGCGCGGCACCGCGTGACGCGGCTTGTATTCGACGCGTCCGCCTTTCCGGAACTGCCGGTCGAGGCCTTCGTCGAGGGGCTGGTGCTGGCGCAGTACGACTTTGACGTGTACCGCAAGCGTGCGGAAGACAGGCCCGCCCCGGCAAAGGTTGGGGCGATAACCGTCATCGTGGCCGACGGCGTGCGGACGGCGGACATGGAGCGGGAGTGCGGTTTGGCGGCGCTGATCGCGACGGGCGTGAACGGCGCGCGCCAGCTTGCCAACACGGCGGCCAACGAGATGACCCCCGCGGCACTGGCCGAATTCGCCAAGGGGATTGCGCAGCAGTCCGCCTGCAAATGCACCGTGCTTGACGGGAAGAAGATGGCCAAACTCGGCATGAACGCGCTGCTTGGCGTGGCCAAGGGCGCGGACAACGAACCGAAGCTGATCCTGCTGGAGTACCGCCACCCGAAGGCCGTGAAAACGATTGCCGTCGCGGGCAAGGGCGTTTGTTTTGACAGCGGCGGCATCAGCATCAAGCCGGCGCAGAACATGCACGAGATGAAGTACGACATGTGCGGCGCGGCCGCGGTGCTCTGCGCCATGATGACCATTGCCTGGCTGCGGCCCAAGGTGAACGTTATCGCCGTCGTTCCCGCCGTCGAGAACAAGACCGGCTCGCGGGCGCAGACACCGGGCGACATCGTGCGCGCGTACAACGGCAAAACCATCGAGGTGCACAACACAGACGCCGAGGGCCGGCTCATCCTGGCCGACGCCATGGCCTACACGGTGGACAGGTACAAACCCGACACGATCATTGACCTGGCCACGCTCACCGGCGCCTGCGTCGTGGCGCTGGGCCACTGCTGCGCCGGGATTCTCGGCAACGACGACGCGCTGACGGACGGGCTCATCAAGGCCGGCGAAGCCACGGGCGACCGGCTCTGGAAGCTGCCGCTGTGGGACGACTACAAGAAGCAAATTGAGGGCACCCACGCAGACCTGTGCAACATCGGGCCCGGCCGCGAGGCGGGCGCCATCCAGGGCGCGGCGTTCATCCAGCACTTTGTGGGCGACACCCCCTGGGCGCACCTTGACATCGCGGGCGTCGCCTACGGCGTGAAAGGCGTGCCCCATCTCAGCCCCAAGCACGCCACCGGATTCGGCGTGCGCCTCCTGGTCAGGTGGATTATGGACTTGGCGCGGTAGGGCGCCTGGAGCGGCGCAAAGCGCCGCGGAACGCACCGCCTTCCCCACCGTCAGGCTCCGTCATTCCCGCGCAGGCGGGAATCCAGGCCAGTCAAGTGATTGAGCGCATGTGCATGTTCCTGGATTCCCGCCTTCGCGGGAATGACGGAGAGGGCGGTCTCGGTGTGCTGGTATTTTGGAGGACTCCATGCGCGGGAACGACGCAGAGATCGGGGAATAGCGCATGGCCTGACGACGGTGCGTTGCGCGGCGCTTCGCGCCGCTTCATGCCGCTTCACCCATCCTGCGCCGCACCCGCCTTACTCGCCCGGGCGCTGGAGTTCCTTGGGGTTGCGCATGAGCGCTATGGCCTCCTCGCGGGAGATGAGGCCGGTGTTGAACAGCTCTTTGAGCGACCGGTCCATGGTGACCATGCCCTCGCGGATGGAGGTCTCCATCACGCTGTAGACTTGGTGGGACTTCTGCTCGCGGATCAGGTTGGCGATGGCGCCGTTCTTGTACATGATCTCGCAGGCAAGCACGCGCCCGCCACCGCTGTGTCGGGGAATGAGCCGCTGCGACACAATGGCCACCAGCACCATGGACAACTGGAAGCGGATCTGCTGCTGCTGAATGGGGGGAAACACGTCCACCACGCGGTCTATGGTCTGCACCGCGTCGTTGGTGTGTAGCGTGGCGAAGACAAGGTGCCCCGTCTCCGCCGCGGTCAGCGCCGCCTGGATGGTCTCCAGGTCCCGCATCTCGCCGATCATGATCACATCCGGGTCCTGGCGCAGCACGTACTTCAGCGCGGTGGGGAAGCTGTCCGTGTCGTCGCCGATTTCGCGCTGGTCCACAATGCTCCTGCGGTGCTCATGCACGTACTCGATGGGATCCTCGATTGAGATGACATGGCAGGACCGCCGGGCGTTGATGACGTCCAGCAGGGCCGCCAGCGTGGTGGTCTTGCCGCTGCCCGTGGGGCCGGTCACCAGCACCAGTCCCTGGCGCGCCATGGCCAGGTCGGTGAGCGCGCTCGGCAGACCCAGCTCGCCCAGGGTGGGAATCTTGCAGGGAATGGGACGGAATGCGGCGGCCAGCGCGCCCTTCTGGTAGTAGACATTCACCCGGAACCGGGTCTTGCGGTCGGCGGCCATCGAAAAATCGAGTTCCTTGTTGCGCTCGAAGTGCAGGCGCTGCTCTGTCGTGAGCATCCCGTAAACCAGCTCGCGCGTCTGTTTGGCCGTGAGCACCTCGGCGCGCATCCGGAACAGCTCCCCGTCAATGCGCAGTATGGGCGGCGCCCCCGCGGTGATGAGCAGGTCCGACGCCTTTTCCTGGGCGACGACAGCGAAGAGTTCGTTCATGTTCATGACTTCACCCTGTCCTTGTCTGAATGACGTGCCGCAACAGCAACAACGGCAAAAAAACTACCTTGCCCAGCATGAGTATACCTGACGGCAGACCCGCCGAACGAAACCGGCCGTTTCCCCCGGAAAACCGCTCAGCAGGGGCAAACGATGCGCACCTCTTCCTCAAGCATGACACCGAACCGCTCGCGGACCCGGTCCTTGGCAAGGGAGATGAGGCCGAGCACGTCGTCAAAGGAGGCGCCGTCCTCATTCATGATGAAATTCGCGTGGATCGGGCTGATAACCGCGCCGCCGAAGCGCGTGCCCTTGAGCCCGCAGGCCTCGATGAGCCGCCCCGCATGATCGTTGTCCGGGTTCTTGAACACGCTCCCGCAGCAATGCCCCTGTGGCTGCTTCTCGCGGCGCCGCTGCATGTAGTGGTCAAAGACGGACCGCTGGTCCTCTTCGGCGCGCGTGAAGCGGAACACCCCCCCCAGAATCACGTCGTCTATGCCGCAGAACCGCTGGCCGCGGTAGCTGTAGAGGGACGGCGCCATCGGGAGCGACCGGAGCCCCTCGCTGTTCATCAGGTCAACCGACTCCATGAACTCGCAGGTCGAGCCGTTCGCCGTGCCCGCGTTCATGTAAATTGCCCCGCCCACGGAGCCGGGTATGCCCGTGAGCGCGCCCACGCCGGCATAGTTGTTCGGCAGCATGACCTCGCGCACGAGTTTGGCCAGCGGCACGCCCGAGCCCACGCGGTACCGGCCTTCGCCCAGGTCTTCCATCCGCGTGAGGTGCGTGGTGAACAGCACAATGCCGGGGAACCCGCGGTCGCTGATGAGCACGTTCGACCCGCCGCCCAAAACAAGCCGGGGCAGGGGCTGGGCCACCATCCAGCGCCAGGCCTCGTCCACTTCCGCCGCGTTGCGCGGCAGCAGCGCAATGCGCGCCGGGCCGCCGATGTTGTACAGCGTGGCCGGCGCCAGCGGGTAATCCAGCCGCGCGTACGGGAAGGGGGGGCTTTCGAGAACGTGGTCCATGATGTGGACATTATACAGGAGTCGGAATTCAGGAGTCAGAATTCAGAATACTCGGGCGGAAAGGGAGGGCTGGGAACTCTGCGCGGCATTCCCTGGGAACGCCGATCTCCTGACCGGTTTTTTGCCTTCCATCCTGATGAAGGGCGCGTTTGCGCGTCACCATTCCCGGCCGCGATAATCTTCATCGCCAAACGAAAGGACGCTTTCCATGAGCCAAAACAGTCCGGGGGCAACCAATCGCCGTACTTTTCTCCGCAACCTGTCCGTGGCGGGTGCGGTAGTGTCGGCACCCATGCCGTGGACCGCGACAACCGTGGCGGCAGCCGGCGGGGATGCGCGCATAGAGAACAGGTTCTTCGCGGCGCGGTTTGACCGTGCCTCGGGGCTTCTGGATATTGCCAGACAGAGTGAGGGGGCACTGGTCAGTAACGCCATCGTGCGCGCCTTGACCTCCGCGGGGGTGCGAAGCACGGCCGAACCCGACTACCGTCGAACAGTGGAGACCCGGAAGGTTCAGGATGCGCTGGGTCCGGGGGAACAGCTTCAGGCGACCTGCACGGACGCGAGGGGAATGCTCGACATTGTCGTGCTGGTGACGCTCTATGATCGCCACAACGCGGTGGTTGTCGAAGCCGTCTGCCGAAACGCTTCCGGGACGGATGCATTGAATGTCGCCTCCGTGGAGCCCCTCCTCGCCTCACCGGACCTTGGGGGAAGCTGCCATTGGCCCGGCGCAACGAGAGTGCTGACCAACGGCCGCATGTATTATGACCCGGGCAAGGTGCTCGAAATTGCCGAGGAGAAGGACCTGGAAAGCTGGTTCAACGTCTGCCTTTATGCCGGCGACCGCAATCCGGGCCTGGTGGCCGGGTATCTGGAGAACAACAACTCACTGGGCCATGTCACCGTGCGCAGGGAGCGAAAACTCGCCCGCAGGCACGACTTCTCCCTGGTGGCCGAATCGAGATACCAGAGCGGATGCGTGCTGAAACCGTGGGCCTCCATCTCCT
>CALDSM010000056.1 GCA_937923585.1 uncultured bacterium | reverse complement strand
TGGAAGGCCGAGCCCATTTTCGACGCCATCCGTCGGGTGCGGCATCATGAGGCGCTTCACCTGCCGGACTTCGTGCCCGACGAAGATCTGCCCGCGTTGCTCGGCGCGGCCTGCGCATTTCTGTGGCCCAGCCTCATGGAGGGCTTCGGCCTGCCGCCGCTGGAAGCCATGGCCTGCGGCACACCCGTACTCACCTCAAACGTCTCCAGCATTCCCGAAGTGACCGGCCATGCCGCCCTGCTGGTGGACCCCACCAGTGAAGACCAACTCGCGCAAGCCATGGTCGCGCTCGCCCACGATGACCGGCTGTGCGCCTCCCTCTCCGAAACGGGACGCCGCCAAGCCGCGCTTTTCCCTTGGGTCAGGACTGCCCAACTCACCGTCGCCGCCTACCGCGAACTCACCTGACCTGGGAGGGCCGCCGTCCCCGGCGGCTGACACCCAGTTCAGCGCGCGGGGATGCGCGCCCTCCCGAACACACCGAAGGTTTGGCGAATCCGCATTCCCTGTGGCATACTTCCTGTGGCCACGAGCCACCCACCGCCCTGCGGGGCGGCAGAAGTTGTTCGTCTCTATGTGGGGGCGACCAGGTTTCGACGGGGGTGGAAGAAGCGTGGGCTGCGTGCCGAGGACCCGCTGGCCTCGTAAAAAGCGGGAACAAACCAACTGCGAACAACAACTTCGCTCTTGCAGCCTAAATAGGCTGCTCGTCCTCTCCGCGACCGCCTGCTAGCGGAATCAGGGCGTCAACCAGCGGGCCTCAAACCGGGGGGCGACGGCGACCCGGCGAGAGTATTTCGGCGTCTAGCGAAACCGGAAAGCGCGTCTGACGCGTTCCGGCCGGGCGAATCACCAAAAGAAAGACTACGCACGTAGACGCTCATGTGGAAGCACTTTCGGACGCGGGTTCGATTCCCGCCGCCTCCACCATATAACCCTTTGCGACGCAATTGGCCGCCTTAAGCCCACCAAGCCCGCCGACGCGTGTTCTGGTGTGTCTGAAGAGTCATGATGTCGTCAAACCGTGTGTCAATTTGTTTCTTCCGCAAATCGCGGGGCCGGGTATAGATGGTTGGGGTTTGGCGGAGGACGCCGGGTGTGATGACTTATGGACGTCTCAAGGCGGGCCCGCCCGCCTCGAATGGACAGGCCGTATGGGCGATTTCGAGGGGGCAAAAGCCGCGTCTTCCCTGTGCGGTCCCTTGCGGATCGCGGCCATGTTATGGCAGACTGGCCTCACCGGGTTAAAAAGGGATCGGCTCTGCCGGCCGGCAATCGGCCAGGTGATTTCCGGGTGCGGTTCATCGAGACGATGGCTCCTGTCGCACTGCAAACGGGCACCGGAGCAATCCTCTTGCGCACCCCGCATTCATGGGATTGCAGGCCGTCCACGCACAAGAAACACAGGACTGAAAAACGGGCCGCGAATGACTGCGGCCGCATATGAAATTCGGCGGCCGTCCAATTCCCGCTGAACCGAAATAAACGGAAGAAGACAATGTCACCTTCATTCGCCCGCATCAAGCGCTGCACGTATTTGGCTTTTGTCTTTATACTGACTGTGGAGGCGATCTTTCTCGTTTGCGAGGCGGGAGCACGCATCTATCTCATGCATTATGGCGACCTGGATTTTGTCCAGGCGTTTGGCACGCCGGACCTGCTCGCGCGAAAGGAGATTCGAAAGGAAATAGCGGTAATCCCAGGCATGGGGTACCATGAAGACCTCTGTCCTGGATATCAGCGCGGCCTGAACCGCCACAACTCACTGGGCTTTCGCGGGGAAGAGATAGTCATGCCCAAACCCCGGGGGGAGTTTCGCATAGCATGTCTCGGCGGTTCGACAACATACGAAACCGGCGTCAAAGACTGGCAAAAGGCGTATCCGGCAGTGCTGGAATCGGTGCTGAGGCACCGCGGGTATCGCGTCACGGTAATAAATGCGGGCGGGCCGGGCTTCACCTCGCGCGACTGTCTGGTCAAGTTCGAGACGCTGGTTGCGCACCTTGACGTGGACATGGTCGTGCAATGCACGGCGGGCAATGACCTCGCATTTCGCAGCATATGGCCCCCGCGGCATTTCCGGCCCGACTATGCAATGCCCGCGGACATTGGCACGACTTACTTCCACTGTTACTCGATTGCCGACTACAGCGTTTCCCTGCGCCTTCTGCGAAACCTCCTTTATGGCGACCGAGACCTTGACTGCCGCGGCCAGGACGGGAACGAACCCGCGCGCATGCTTTTCTTTCACGCCGTCAAGCAGTACTCCGAGGGCATCTATCCCGACGGCATTCTCAAAACCGTCAGCCTGCGCGATGTATTCGCGGCCAACTCCACCGCGCCTTTCCACATGAATGTCCGAAACATCGTCAGCGTGGCAACCACCGCGAACATAACACCCATGCTGATGACCGAGCCCGTGTTTACCGAGTGGTTGCCGAAAGATGCCGCCGGCCGGGACCTCTATGGAGTCCTCAAGGATGGCATGGATGAAATCAACGGCGTGACTCGCCGCGTTGCCGAAGAGTCCGGAGTCTTGTTTTATGACCTGGCGCAGTCATGGCAGGCGGAGGCCAGGTATGGGAAGTACTCTGTGGATTTCTTCCATAATAATGAGTACGGCGCGAAGCTCAAGGCCGAGCTCGTCGCGGACTTCATCATATCGAAAATGGGGGACAAACTGCCGCGGCTCTAGTTTTGGCGGTTTGAAATCAAAACAGTTGGTTCCGCAGCCGGGGCGCCCCCCCGTGCAACTGCGGGACGGTTGTGCATCTCACAGCCGCCACGGCCGCGGCATAGGGACGGCCCGGACCGCGGACGGTGGTCCCAGGAGACTCGCGCCGCCCGCAATGACGAGGAACTGCAACGGCGATGACTACTCGACCGTCAGTGTCTTCTCCGACTCCACATTCTTCAGCAGGTCGTCCTTCTTGAACCACGTGGGCTTGAATTTCCGCTGTGCGTAGAGCTTCTCCGACTGGTCCACATGGTGCGGCGAATTCGGATCACCGCTCTGCCCCCACACCACAAGACTGTACGAGTCAATGCCCTCCTTCTTCAGGAACGACAGCATGATCGTGCTGGAGCCCTTGTAGGCGACATACTTCCCCGAGTCTTTCGGCTCTTCATGCGACCCGGTCACCATTGGCGTCTGCGTGTAGTTCTTCTTGTCCCTGCTGCCGAAATCGGCCCCGTCACAGGCGAAGAATTTGCCGTCGCGCCCGACAAGCGTAATGTCGCCCCATTTCACATCAAGTGTGCCGTAGCGCGCCTTCATTTCCGCCAGCGTCTCCTCCAGCGCGTCCAGCATCTTGACCTGGTCTTCCTTCTTCAGCACGGTTCCGTCGGCAATGGCTGCGGTGTCAATCACGTTCTCGCACATCAGCCGCCAGAACCGGACCACCGGCGCCGCCACGCTGTCCTTCGTGAATTCGCCGTTCCACGCCAGGATGTCGGCCACCGCCTTGGCAAACTCCGGATTGGCCATGTAGTCCTTCTTCTTGGCCGTCTTGGTTGTCTTGGTTGTCTTGGCTGCCGCACCCTTCGCCGTGCTCTTGGTCTTGCCCTTCGCTGCACCCTTCGCGGTGCCCTTGGCCTTGGAGCTCTTCGCGGCCTTGGTGTCACCCGTGGTGATTGGGGTCGCGAAGGCGGCGGCATACGCGGCCATCAACTCCCCGTCGCCGTCCGCCGTGTCCGCTTTGGTGGTCTTGGTCGCGGGTTTTGCCTTGGACTTGGCCGGTTTGGTCGTCTTCCCGCCGATCTTCTTCGGCTCGGCCGCTTTCTTTTGCGGCTTCAGGCCGTCCACCGCGGCCTGGAGCGCCTCCTGCCAGGGCTTCGCCAGCAGGTCGTACACATCCAGCGTGTAGGCCATGGCCTCGTCTTTCGTTATCGAAGTGTCCGCGTCGAGCAGTCCCATAAGCCGCGTGCTGCGGGGCGTCTGCTTGTCCCATGAAACGTTGTAGATGTAGTCCTTGTACTTGTCCGGGGTCATGATCGAATCGCGCATCATGACCGCGGGGCTGCAGTTGCAGTTCTGGAAATAGCCCTGCGCCGGATCCTTAATCTGGACCAGGTCCTTGAGGTCATGGAAGCCGAGCCAGCGTGTGGCGTCGGTGCCCCCGGGAATGGGCGCATCCCATTTGATGCCCTCGGGCCGAATCGGCACCGCGCCGTTGCGCAGGTACGCGATATGCCCCTCCGTGTCGGCAAAGGAAATGTTCTGCTCCATCAGGTCGAACATGCCGAGCGCCTGCTGGAACTCATCGCAGTTCTTCGCCTGAAGCATCTTGAGGCTCTGCTCCATCAGCCCGCAGGACTCGATGTAGCGGCTGGCCCCGCAGTAGGCAATCCCCTTTGCCGGGTCCGGGTCTTCCCATACCGGACCGTAGACCGAATCCAGCGCCGTCTTCGTCACGGGATCCCCGCCGCGGACATTGACCGTGTACGTGCGCTTGCCGAAGTCTTTCCATTCACCGTTGTACTGGTATTGCAGCGGATTGTCCGGGTTGAGTTTCACCATGTACACGTCCGAGGTGTCGGGGCCGCCCGTGGTGCAGGCCCATGCCACGTTGCGCGAATGGCCCAGCACCGGCAGCGGCGACCCGACCAGCCAGTAGCCGCACATGTCCACATCCGGCGTGTGCATGCGGCCCTCGTAAAACACCGCCATGCCCTGCCACGTCAGGTGCGGGTCCGTCATCAGGATGGCCGAGCCGTCTTCCGAGCGCGACGGGGCCACCGCGAAGGAATTGGAGCTGAACGCGGGCGCGCCCGCCTTGCGGTCCACCTTCTCCTGTATCGTGTCGAGCGGCCAGTTGAAGATCATCGTGCGGCCCACGGCAAGGCACTGCCACCCCTGCAATTCCACCGCCGCCGGGGACTGCCG
>CALDSM010000055.1 GCA_937923585.1 uncultured bacterium | reverse complement strand
TAATGGCGGAAGGCCGTGCGGTTTCAGCGGTGTCGTCCGTCCATGTCAAGAACGCGGTGCTGGCCGACCCGAACGGTTCCGAAGTGCCGGTGCAGACCGGCGGCCGCGCGGTGCAGGCTGTCCCCCCTTCCCGGCCCGAAACCACCGCCGACGCATTGCGGACTTTCCCGCTGGCGCCGGTGTTGCTGGTTTTGGGATTTCTGACCGTCGGAGGACTGGTCGCCGGGTTTGTCTGGCGAATGTGCGGACGTGTTGGAAGGGTTTCGAGAAACTGCCGCAAAAAGTCCGCGGCGCGGTGCGCTGCGGGAAGACACGGGTGAAACAACCTCATAACCACGTGGTAGACTTGCTGGAAAGGGCGCAGGATGCGGTAATGCTTCCTGCGTCCGACCCGGCGGGTAAGCGCATAGTCAAAGGTCATTGCATGATGCGGCTGTCAAAAAGACGGTGGGTCCTGATGGCTTTCGGAGCCGTGGCGGGCCTGCTGCTGGTCGTCTCCGTCGCCCAGGCGGGGAAGATCACGCTCGGCAAGCCGATGGCCACGGCGGACGGCGGCCTGGACGTGTCCGTCAACGTCACCCCCGATTCCGGCCAGGATGTTGCCGCGTTGCAGTTCGACCTGCATTACGACGGCAGCCAGTACGGTTTCGCCGATGCCGTTTCGGGCGGCGCAGCAACCGGTGCCGGCAAGGATGCCGTGGTCAGCGAGACCGAGGCCGGGATGGTGCGCGTGGTCGTGGCCGGGGTCAACCAGGAAACGCTGGGTTCGGGAACGATTGCCACGCTCCATTTTGACCGGATTGACAAGACCAGTTCCCTCCCCGCCTTTTCGGACAATGCGATCCTGGATGAGGTGGTGGCCTCGGGGCCTTACGGGGAGAACGTGGAAGGGCTGGACGTTTCCGCCGCAGTGTCGGAATCCGCCTCGGCAACGGCAAATGAATCAAACGGCAAGACCGGTTCCCCGGCAACGTCTTCATCCGCACCGACGGGTACCACCAAGACACCGGTCACGTCCGGCGCGACGGGAACGAACCCGGCATTGGAACCGGGTGCAAGAACATCAACCGGGACCAACCCGCGCGCTACGATCTGCATGGGTGCATTGACCGAAGCGCGCGGGGGTTCGCAGGGCTCCCCGCAATCCACTGCGCCCGGTCTTCCGGAAACTTCCAGAGACTTTTCGCCGCGGCAGATTGCTGACAACCCACGGTCGGGAATTCCGCTGAGGGTGGCCAGCGCCTCCTCCGCCAACGGAAGTCATACTCACAGGGCATTTGCCAAGGTTGCCGGTGTCCCTCCGAATGCCGGGGACAAGGCTATTCCCGGGCGTTCTACACGGGTAACGTCGGCCATCGGGATGGGTGCCGGTTCTCCATCCATTCCGGCGGTTGCGGTGTCCAGGTCCGCAGGCAATGCGGTCAAGATGAATGACTCGCCGAATTCAGGCATTTTCCCCGTACTGGCGGTGGGCGTTGCGGCGCTGGCACTGATGGTTGGTGCGTGGGTGCTTAGGAGAAATTAGCGGATGCGCGCGCGGACACTCAGAAGCCGTCCCGTTCGCGCGACTGTTCCAGTGCTGGCGTGCGTCGTTTTGTCCGCTCTTCTTGTGACCCTGCTGGCGGCAGGGGGGGATGCGCATGCGGTGACACTGACGGTGTCCAATGTGGAGAACGTTCAGCCGGGCGCCGCAGGGGTGGCGGTCCCGTTGCACCTGTCGAATGACGGGGCAGCCGCATCGGTTGGCGGGGTTCAGGCCGATGTGTCCTATGCAGCAGCCGTACTGACGCTCACGACTGTAAAGTCAGGAACTGCGTCACAGGATGCCGGAAAGAGTGTGTCGTTCAACATTGTGTCCGACGGCGTGGTGCGCGTGATCATTGCCGGACTCAACCAAGAGACAATTCAGGACGGAGCGCTGGCTTCATTGGTGTTCAAAGTTGCCTCAGACGCACGGGCCGACTCCTATCCCGTGGCCATGACCGTGGCCCAGATGGTGTCCCCCAACGGTGTGCAGATTACCGGCTCCACGGTGCCCGGATCAGTGACGGTTGTCGGACCAACGGAGGGGGAAAATGGTGGAGAGGGTGAAGGCGAAGGTGAAGGTGGGAACCCGTCAGGCTGTGCCTGCGGCACCATGGCTGCTCCGCATGATCCGGGCAATTCCGGCGCGGTTATTCTGCTGATGGCGGGTATGGTGGTGTTTTGTTCCGGGGCGTTCAGGCGTGAACAGAGATAGAACTTCCGCCGGTGACACGTGCCGGAGGAATGGCTGACATGCGGACACGGTTCCGCAAAGGGTTACGGCTCCGAAGCCGTGGCAGGACAGTAAAGAGCAGTTGTTGTCCGCCGAAGAGTAGGCACCCGGCCCTGCGGTGAACACGAACGACCAGGCGAGGATGTCGGACATACATGACCCCTCTTAGACTTGGGCTTGGCGCCATCCTCCTGCTTGCAGGAGTTCCGGTTTGGGCCGCAACGCTGACCGTGGGCCAATCCACCGTTGTCGGTGGTAATGTGTCCGTGGTGGTGCCCGTCACTCTGACTTCCGGTTTCGGCGAGGAGGTCGCCGCAGCCCAGTTCAGTCTTTCCTATAACCCGGATTCGCTGACTTTGAATGGTGTTGCCGCGGGAGCCTCGGCCGCTGCTGCGGGAAAAGATGTCTCCTTCAGTTTCCCGGAAGAGGGCACCGCACTGGTGATTGTCTCCGGATTCAACCAAACGGTGATGACGTCAGGTGTCCTCGCAAACCTCAGCCTGACAACGTCCCCATCCATTTCCATTGGCGCGCATCCATTGGTCTGTTCTGAAGTGGTGCTGTCCGATGCGCTGGGAAACGCCATTTCAGATC
>CALDSM010000054.1 GCA_937923585.1 uncultured bacterium | reverse complement strand
GGCGCTGCCCGCCATCGGCATGCCCTGCGGCGGCATTGGCAGCGGCCAGATGTACCTCTGCGGCGACGGCACGCTGGGCTGCTGGCAGATTTTCAACAATGCCGAGTCCATGTGGATCGGCGCGACCGGTTCGACCTACGAGCGGCGCGCACACAAGAAGCCCTGCTACCAGCGTTTCGTGGTGCTGGCACGGTCCGGCAAGGACGCGCCCGTGCGGCGCGTGCTGGACAAGGACGGCTTCGCACAGGTCGAGTTCAAGGGCGAATATCCCGTCGCGCAGGTGTACTACTGCGACCCGTCCGCGCCGGTAACGGTGGAACTGGAAGCCTTCTCGCCGTTCATCCCGCTGGATGCGGAGAATTCGGCCTACCCGGCGACGCTCTTTCACTACACGGTCGAAAACGTGTCCAAGTCCGACCAGGAAGTCTCCGTGGCCGGGCTGCTGGAGAACTTCATCGCCGACCGCAGCGGTGACATGTTCCACGCGCAACGCGGCATCCGTTTTGGCCAGAAGGGAACCGGCCGCGCCTGGATGAATCTCGCGGCTGTACAGACGCCGGAACAGGAGACGGCCGACACGGATGACCGGGGACGCGAGAGGATGCTCTTCGCCGACTTTGAGGGCGGCGAATACGGCGACTGGAAGGTGGAGGGCGAGGCCTTTGGGAAAGGCCCGGCGCGCGGCACGCTGCCGGGCCAACAGCCGGTGGAGGGCTTTTCGGACGAGGGGGTGGTGAACAGTTTCCTGGGCGGCGACCCGCCGAAGGGCAAACTGGTCTCCCCGACTTTCACGATTGAACGCCGGTTCATCAATTTCCTCATCGGCGGCGGCGCGCACAAGGACCGGACCTGCATGAACCTGGTGGTGGACGGCAAGGTGGAGCGCAGCACCACAGGTGAAAACCGGGAGCAACTCGTCTGGAAGCATTGGAACGTGGTCAAGCTCGAAGGAAAACAGGCGCGCATCGAGATCGTGGACGATGCGTCCGACGGCTGGGGCCATATCAACGTTGACCACATCGAATTTGCCGACCGCCCGCACGAGGGCGAAACCTCGACGCTGGGCTCCATGCCCGATTTTGGAACCATGTGTCTGGCCCTCTTGGGAGAAGGCGGACCTGAAGGCGAATGGATTAGCGCGGCGAACCCGGGCAACCTTCCGGGTGGAGCGCCCGTCACGGCGGACGCGGAATACGACATAGATGAAAAGCGCACAGGGTTGCTGGCTGGCAGGCCTGTGATGCTCAAGCCGGGAGAAAAGACAACTTTCGTTTTCGCGTTGTCGTGGCACTTCCCGAACCAGTCGCATGGCCAGTACTACGCCGCGCGCTTCACCGACGCGCAGGCGGTGGCGGAGCACCTCTTTGACAACCATGACGCGTTGACCGGCGCCACGCGCCTGTGGCGCGACACCTTCTACGACTCCACGCTGCCCTATTGGCTGCTGGACCGGCTGCACTCGACCGTATCCACGCTCGCCACGGGCACCTGCCAGTGGTGGGCCAACGGCCGCTTCTATGCCTATGAGGGCGTGACCTGCTGCGAGGGCACCTGCACCCATGTGTGGAACTACTCGCACGCCGAGGCGCGGCTGTTCCCCGACCTGACGCGGCGCGTGCGCGAGATGCAGGATTTCCGGGACAAGGCCGACGGCGGCGGCTTCGACCCCGAGACGGGGCTGGTCGGTTTCCGCAGCAACGACGCCTACGCCGCGGACGGACAGTGCGGCACGATTCTGAAAGCCTACCGCGAGCACCTGATGTCGGCCGATGCGGAGTTCCTCCAGCGCAACTGGCCGCGCATCAAGCACGCGCTCCAGTTCTCCATGAAGCAGGACGAAAACGACGACGGGCTGATCGAAAACAAGCAGCACAACACCTACGACATCAACTTCTTCGGCCCCAACACCTTTGTGGGCAGCCTCTACCTGTGCGCCCTGCGCGCCGCGGAGGAAATGGTCAAAGAGGTGGGCGATGTCCGGTTTGCGGAGAAGGTGCGGGAAATCTTTGAAAAAGGCCGCGCCGCCTCGGAAACGCGCCTCTGGAACGGCGAATATTTCATTCAGGACGTGGACCTGAAGGAACATCCGCAGCATCAGTACGGCAGCGGCTGCCTGGCCGACCAGTTGTTCGGCCAGGGCTGGGCGCACCAGTTGGGGCTGGGCTACCTCTACGACCCGGAAAAGGTGAAGAAGGCGCTATGGTCCGTTTGGCGCTATTGCTGGGCGCCCGACGTGGCGCCGTTCAACGAGCAGTACCCGCCGCAGCGCTGGTTCATCACGCCCGGCCATGCCGGCCTGTTCACCTGCACCTGGCCCAGGAGCGAGCACCTGAAAGAGGGCGTGCTGTACCGCGAGGAGGTGTGGACCGGCATTGAGTACCAGGTGGCCGGGCACATGGCCGCCGAGGGCATGACCGACGAGGCCATGGTCATCTGCCGCGCCGTGCATGACCGCTACCAACCCGGCCTCGCCAACCCCTACAACGAGGTGGAATGCGGCGACCACTACGCCCGCGCCATGGCAAGCTGGGGCGTGTACCTGTCGCTGGCGGGATTCAAGTACGACGGCCCGGCGGGCCGCATCGGTTTCGACCCGAAGATCAACGCCGACGATTTCCGCGCGCTGTTCACCACCGCCGAAGGCTGGGTTGTGTTTGAACAGAAGCGCGAGCACGGCCGCCAGGTCAACCGGATTAGGGTGACCCGCGGTTCCCTGCGGCTGCAAGAACTCTCCCTGGGACTGCCCGTGGGCAAAACCACAAACGCGCCAGAGGTCACCTTGGACGGCAAGGCATTTCCCGTGGAGAGCAAGGGCGAAACCGGTCGCGTGACGTTCAACGTCGCGGCCGACACCGTGCTGAATGCCGGGGCGGTGCTGGAGGTGAAATCCATCCTCGGCGACGCGGCAACAGTGGCGTAATGCTGTCTGTTGAGTGCGGTGGCCATGCCGCCGCTTTTCCCGACGAGGCCATGCCCCGTCGCTCCGGAACCCGCAGGCATGGCCTGCGGGAAGAAAAGCGGCGGCATGGCCACC
>CALDSM010000053.1 GCA_937923585.1 uncultured bacterium | reverse complement strand
CGAGATCTGATCGTGACTGGAGTTCAGACGTGTGCTCTTCCGATCTGAGAACGTGGATGTAAACACGCTTCGCCGCAACATCGTCTGGAAATGCGGCGCCTTCCTGCTGCGCGAGAAGGGAATCAACGTGCTCGAAGGCAATATTCTCGACCCCACCGCGGACAATTTCGTGAATCCGGAGGCGGGCGACTTCACCCTCAGGCCCGATGCGCCGGTGGTGAAGGACGCGGGTTTCGTCCCAATCCCGTTCGACCAAATCGGCATCCAGAAGTCCCCCTTCCGCTCCGCGCTGCCCGAAGCGGAAATGAAGGGCGCCCGCGCGCAGAAGTGAGGGTCCTTCCTAACCCGCATGTCTCACCACGTCATTACGAGCCCCAGACCGCCGTTGCCAGCGATTTGGAAAAGAAAGGAGACCGGGCGGGAGTGCAGTGGCAAGGACTGCTCGTCTGCCACGGTACGATTAGCCGGCTTCAGTCGGCTCCTCTTTGCCCCCAGTTTCAACTGGGGGGAATTCGGGGCTTCAGGCATTGGTTGCAGCACGCTTTAGCGCGCTTTGCTTCCCTTAAGGGTGTACAGGATCCCAACTGCCCTGCCAGACAAGCCCAGAGGCTAGAGCATTCTTCGGTTGACATGCGGTGCTCTCGGGAGCGAGATTTGCGTGGGTGGCCAACGCATTGTGTGTCTTGCCCCCGGAAGGGGGCGAACAAAAATAGCCACGGGTGGAGCGAAGCGGAACCCGTGGAAATGGGCGTGTTACAGAACCGTCCCCGCAAGGGGGCGAACAAGCGCACGCGCCATGCATGTGCATCCTGTTCGCCCCCTGCGGGGACGTTTTCGCCTGCATTACTTAACCCCGGGTTCCCTTCGGTCGCCCGGGGCTACCATTGTCCGCCCCTTCGGGGTCAAAACAGAGGCTCAGTGTCAACCTGTTTGCGTTCCCAAGCTAATACCGCATTTCAACCTTGAAGGTCCGGGTTCTCCCCCCCGGCAACATCCTGTGATATCCTTTTGCATCTGGCCGGAACCTCAACCATGGAGTTGCGCCGATGAGACATTCCACTTCTCCCCGCGTCCTCTCAACGGCCCTGTCGGCGGTGCTGCTGCTGTTCGCCGCGGCTGCCGGTGCCCAGTCCGCGAAGGACTTGCCCGGACGGCAAGTCAAGGTGGCGGCCATCACCATAGGATTCGGCGGCAACCATGACGAGAAACTGAAACTCGCTCTGGACCATCTGGAAACGGCGGGACAGAACGGCGTGGACATTGCCTGCCTGCCCGAGGAGTTCTCCGGCGAGAAGGCCGAGCCGGTACCCGGTCCCACCACGAACGCCGTGGGGGAACTCGCGAAGAAGCATCATATGTGGGTGATCTGCCCCATCCGCGAGCAGGACGGCGACAAGGAGTACAACACGGCGGTGCTGCTCGACCGCGGGGGCAACGTCGCCGGCTATTACCGCAAGGTGTACGTGTTCTGGAGCGAGAACGTGCATGCCGGGCGCGAGGGGGTCAAGGTATTTGACACCGACTTCGGGCGCATCAGCATGCTGACCTGTTTCGACGCGAACTTCTCCGAACTCTGGAGCGAGGCCGACGCGAAAGGCGCCGAGATCGTCTTCTGGCCCAGCGCCTACGGCGGCGGCGCACCGCTCAACGGCTACGCCATGATTTACGGCTACTACGTGGTGCCCGTGGGCTGGGGAAACATCATTGACTGCACCGGCGTGAACGTCGCTCCCGTCGAGAAGCCGCGCGAGAAACAGTTCATCGCCACGCTGGACCTTGACCGCACCTTCGTCCACAAGGACTATACCCGCGACAAGGTCGCCCGGCTGTTGAAGGAGCACGCGGGTGAGGTGGAACTGGAGCGTGACTGCGACATGGAGGGGTGGAACCTGATCCGCTCCGTCAAGCCCGGCGTGCGCGTGCGCGACCTGTGCAAACAGTACAAAATCGAAACGCTGCAGGAATACCGCCACCGGAGCCGGGCGCAGATCACCGAACGCCGCAACGCGGACAAACGCATTGCCGCCGATGACAAGGGCAATCCGCTGTGATGGTGACCGCAGCCGGCCGGGCATGGAGTTGACGCCATGGAGAACAAGAGTCTGTTTATCGTTGTCGCCGTGCTGGCCGTGGCGGTGCTGCTGGTGCCCATGGTGATTTCCAAGCGGAGCCATGCGCCCGCTCCGGAACCGGCGGCGGTGCCGGCCATCGCGCCAGCCCCGCCCGCCCCGGCGACACAGCCGCCTCCCGAACCAGCCTCCGCCAAACCGGTTCTTGACGCGGCGGTTCTGGACAAACTGCTCTACGGGATGACCTATGACCAGGTCGTGGCGGTGGTCGGCGTCGAGGCGGATGAGACGGAAACACAGTATGAAAAGGACAAGACCGGCTACACCGGACCGACATTGACGGTATGGAAAACCTGGATGAATCCCGACGGGTCCAATCTGCGCGTCGGATTTGTGGAGAGCAAACTGGAAGAGAAACAGTTCAGGCGCCGCGAACGAAACGATGAGGCGGACGGCAAAGACGAAAAGTGAAGAAATCGGGACGCACATAGGGTGCGGTGGTGCATGGATTCGCAATAGGTGCCTCTTGAAGAAGAAAGATAAAGCCAAAAACAGGGACTGACTCGCCTTTCGGCAGTTTGAAAGGCGTGTCTGTCCCTGCTTTTGGCGGCGTTCGCGCAAAACCATTAGATTCCATCAGCATGACTCACCATGCATGACTGGCGGAACAGTTCGACAAGAGAGAGGAGCAATGATGAAACCACTGATGATTGCAGGTTGTCTGCTGCTGGCGTCCACCTTCGCGGCGGCTGAGGAGATTGCGCTGCGCGTGCTGACGTTTAACGTCCGCTACGGCACGGCCCTGGACGGGGATAATTCCTGGTCCAAGCGCAAAGACATCGTCGTCAACTGCATCAAGCAGTACGACCCGGACATCATGGGCATGCAGGAGTGTCTGGCCATGCAGGCGGACTATATCGCGGCAAACCTGCCCGGCTATCGCTGGACAGGTGTCGGCCGCGAACAGAACGGCAAGGGGGAAATGACCGCGGTCTTCTACAAGGCGGACGCCCTGGTCCCCATGGAGACCCTGAATTTCTGGCTGAGCGAAACGCCGGACCAGCCGGGCTCGAAGTCCTGGGACACCAACTGCACGCGCATGGCCACCCGCATCCGGTTCCACCACCCCAAGACGGGCCGCTTCTTTGTGTACGCCAACACCCACCTGGACCATGTGAGCGAACCGGCCCGGCAAAACGGCATCGCCGTGATTGAGTCGCACCTGTCCCCCTATGCGGGCGACCTGCCCACCATTCTTACGGGCGATTTCAACGCCAGCGCCGGCAGGAGCAAGACCTACGAGTTCGCAATGGGCAGGGGATTCAAGGACAGCTGGGTGGAGGCGCCGGAAAAGAAGGGGCCAACCATAACCATCTCCGAGTTCAAGGCGCCCAAACCC
>CALDSM010000052.1 GCA_937923585.1 uncultured bacterium | reverse complement strand
GTCGACGTCGGCTTCGCCGGCCAGCCCTTCATCCCCGAGATGCTGGACAAGATCCTGGAGGCCGTCCGCCTGCGGGAGGAGAACGGCTACCACTACAAGATCCAGATCGACGGCTCCTGCAACGAGCGGACCTTCCGCAGGCTGCATGACGCCGGCGCGGACATCCTGGTGGTCGGCTCGTCGGGGCTGTTCACCCTTGACCCGGACCTCGACCGCGCCTACGACCGGATGCTCGCGATCTACGACCGCGCGATCGCGGCCCCGGAGGAAACCCCATGAGGCACGTGCTGGGCATCGACATCGGCGGAACCAATTTCCGCATCGGCATGCTGGGTTGCGTTCCACACCCGATCCCGGATGATGCGCCCCGGGACGACCACCGTCACGTCCGGAATGGTCTGCCGGATGCGCTCCACATCGAGATAAGTGATGCCGTACTCGATGACATAACTCTGCTGGGTGCTTACGCGTTTTTCCTCGGTGGGCTTGACGCTGCGCACGATAATGTTGTTGCTGCCCAGTTGGCGAATCTGCTCCTGCGCCTCGTGGCTGGCGCCCTCGCCCACCGCGAGCATCGCGATGACGGAACAGACACCGAACACGATGCCAAGCACGGTGAGCAGGGACCGCAGCCGGTGCAGCCAAAGGCTCTTGATGCCGACCGTGACGGTGCGCCAAAGGCCCGCAAGGCCGAAACGGCTGCGGCGTGCGGTGCGGTGCCGCGCCAGGTCATCCATTGCGCACATCCTCCTCGACGCGCCCGTCGCGCAGCCGGATGACGCGCTGCGTGCGCTGGCCGATGTGCTCGTCGTGGGTCACCATGATCATGGTCTTGCCGGCGCGGTGCAGTTCGTCAAAGAGTGCCAGGATTTCTGTGCCTGAGTGGGAGTCCAGGTTGCCGGTGGGTTCATCGGCAAGAATCACGAGCGGGTCGTTCACCAGCGCGCGGGCGATCCCGACGCGCTGCTGCTGCCCGCCGGACAGCTCGAAGGGTTTGTGATAGAGGCGGTCGCCGAGCCCAACGCGCTCGGCGTAGACCGTGGCAATGGCCCGGCTTTCCTCTGCGGGCAGCCCCTGATAATAGAGCGGCACCTCAATGTTCTCGACCACGTTCAGCTGCTGGATCAGGTTGTAGGACTGGAAGATGAATCCCAGGCGGGTGCCGCGAATTTCCGACAGGTCGTCGTCATCCATGAGGGACACATCGTCGCCCCCGAGCAGATAGCGGCCCGCCGTGGGGCGGTCAAGGCAACCCAGCAGGTTGAGAAGCGTGGACTTGCCGCATCCGGAGGGGCCCATGATGGCAATGTACTCGCCGGGCTCGACGAGCACAGAAATGCCTTGGAGCGCATTCAGCGTGACCGTGCCCATGTGATAGGTCTTGGTGACCTCCTCCAGCGCGACGATATGCTGCACGTCGGTCACCCGCCGCCTTCCTTGGGCGCTTCGCCGCCGCCCGCCTCCTTCTTTTCAGGACGGGACCGCTTCTCCCCCTTTCCGGATTTCTTCTCCTTGCCGTCGCCGTTTTCCGCGGAGACGCCGTTCGCCGGCTCCTTGTCCGGTGTGACGGGCGCCCGCAGCAGAACCTTCTCCCCTGGATTGAGCCCCTTGGTGACGACGATCATCGCGGCGCTGTAGTCCCCCGTCTCAATCACGCGGCGTTCGGTACCCGTCGCCTTGCTGACATAGCACACCTGCTTGTTGTCCTCCAGCGTGACCGCCTGAAGCGGCACTTGGACGACATCCTCCAGGGTGTCCACAATGATCTCGGCCTCGGCGCTCATGCCGGGTTTCAGCCAGTCATTGGAACCGTCAATGTAAATGGTCGTGGCGTAAACCTTGAGATCGGGGTTCATCCAACGGTTCTGGGAATCGGGCAGCACGGAAATCCGGTGCACCTCTCCGGAGAGCACGATGCCCGGGTTGGAGTCGAGGCGCACGCGGGCCTTCTGCCCGGGCCGGATCTTCTGGACAAACGACTCGTGCACCTGCACTTTGACCGCCATTGCCGACGCGTCCGGAATGGTCAGCATGACCTGCTGCTCCCGCACGCTCGCCCCCTCCTCGATGGGCTCCGACCGCCAACTGTGCTCGCCGGTGCCGTACACCACCATGCCGGTGTAGGTCGCCTTGACCGTACACTTCACGATCTGTTCGGCCAGTTCCCTTCGCTTGCGCGCCTGCACGTTGTAGCGCACTTCGGCGGAGTTGCGCGCGGCCTCGCTCTGGGCGAGCTGCGAAATGGCGATCTTTCGGGCACGTTCCATTTTGCGCAGCGCGTCCTCGTATTGTGATGCCTGTTTTTGGGCGCTCTTTGGAAACTCGTATTTTAAAAAGAGCTCCTTGTTGGTCGCGGCGGTCTGCTGCGCGATCTGCTTGCGGTTGTAGGAAAGCTGATCGTTGTCCAGCTTGTTCTTGGTGACAAAATCCTTTTCGAAGAGGCGCTTCGTGCCTTCAAGCACGGTCGCGGCAAGGGCCACATCCTGCTGGGTGAGCACCAGGTCATTTTCCAGGGCGCGCATCCGCTGGCGGGCGTCACCGTCACCCAAGTCATCAGGCTGGGCCTTTTCGAGAAGGTTGATGCTGGGGGCCATGTCGGTGATGCCTGCGACCACGGCCATGTTGTCACCCGCCTCGGCCGCGGCCTTCTCATCGAACGGCGCATCTTCAAGCGGGGTGCCCGCAGTCGCCGCAGCGGCCTTGGCTGCTTCTTTGGCCGCCTGCTCCTCCTCGCGCTGCTGCCTCAGTCTGGCCTGCTGCGTTCTTCGGGACGCCTCTATTTCGGCGGTGATCCGGCCGGCCAGTTCCGCGCCGAGATACTTCTCCAAATCCATCCGATTGAGTTCGATGCTCAGTGCGGCGGTCTTAAGTTCGCTCTCGTTCTGGTTCAACTGGATTTCGTAGGCTTCTCTCGCGCTGGTCAGCGCGGCCATGGCGTTCTGGTACTCAAGTTCCTGGTTCACCTGCTTGTCCAGAAGCTCCTTGGAATCCAGTTCAATGAGCACCAGCCCCTTGTCCACATCCTCCTGCGTCACCTGATACCCCTCGTCCACAATTTTCAGAATCTTCGTCGAGCCCTGGACTTCGCACTTTATCTGGCGTGACTCTCGCGCCTCGATGCTGCCCCCTTCCAGCACCGAGATCTCCATGGGACCGCGCATCACGGTGTAGGTTGCGGCCGACTCCGAGCCAGAGGACGGTTGCCCCCAGCGCAGCCAGCCAGCAACGGCTGTGATCACCCCGAGCAGCAGGAGCAGCAGCAGGGCGCGCCGAAGGGTCAGGCGGGGCCTGCGTCTCCCGTTACCCGGCTGCCGGGGCGGTGGGCTTGTTGCCATTTTCAGGTTCCTTCCAGCGTCCGTCGTCAGTAATGTAAAGCAGGCCCATGTCACGCCAAAATCCAAGCCGGGCGATGGTGTGCCCCACGAGTGCGGCCGTCAGGTTGTTTTGTGACGTGATCAGGTCGTTCTGTGCGTCCACCTGGTCTTGGGCGGTGGCCTGTCCCAGTTCGGCAAGCAGGTTCTGCTCCTCTACACGCCGCTGGCTCAGGCGCACGCTCTCAACCGCAACGTCATAAGAGAGACGGGCCTGATCCAAGCTCCGCCACGAGTCGCGAAGTTGAAGCTTCAACTGGTCCTCGGCAAGGCTGCGCTGGCGAAGCGCGGCCTCGTAGGCGATGAGCGTGGACCGGTAGGCGTTGCGCACGGATTTGCGGTCCAGCACGGGATCCACGTCCAGACCCGCATCCGCAGTCATGCGGCGAAAATCCAGTTGCTGGAATTGGTTTTTGTCCAGGCTTTTCACGCGGGCCTCGGCAACAAGGTCAATCTTCGGCTTCAGGCCGTTCTCAGCAACCTTCACCTTGCGTCCCGCGTCATCCGTTTCGGCCAACTGGTTCTGGTAGTCCAGACGGCTCGCCATCGCCACCTGGACGGCGTCCTCGGCGGAGATTTCGGGGTGAATAATGCCCTTTTCGCGCAGTGAGGCAAGGTCCTTGTCGTTCGGCAGCATGCGCGCGTCGGTGGAAAGGCCAAGGCTGATCTTGAACTGGTCCAGGGAATTCTTGTAGTTGTGTACGGCCGAGTTGTAACGGTTCTCGTTGTCAAGGGCAAACTGCTTCAAACGGCCCAATGCAGCCTGGGTGCTCATTCCTTCCCGGGCAAAGGCCTGTTCCCTTTCCACGCTCTTGCGGGAGTTCTTGAGGCCGAACCATGCGTTGCGCACCGCGTCCCGCTGCTGGAGCACCCTGTAGTAGTCGCTGCAAATGTCCACCGCAAACTGCTTGCGGTAGTGGGTAAAATCACGCAGGGCATAAAGCACGTCGCGCTCGGACTGGGTCAACGCCTCCATGGTCACATCGGAACCGCCGCCCCGAAGCAGCGGCTGCGCAAAGGATGCGCTCAAAACCGAGGCGGCCTGGTCGCGATGGGAGCCCGTCAGGTAGCGCAGGAAATTGGACGTAATCGCGGCACCGATACGCCCGCCCCCCTTGAGCAGCATGTTGACCCCGGCAGAGGCCTGGCCGGACACGTTGCGCTCATCCACCACAACCAGTTCGGGCTTGTCCAACCCTGCAACGTGGCCCGCCGACTTTACCACGTCCAAATACTGGCTGATAAGTGCCGCGGGCGTTCCCGTAATCCCCTCAAGCTCGTCCACGGAGTTGCGCGCCGCCGTCACCGCGCCGGTAAAATCCGACGGAACACTGACATCCCGGCTCGACTTGCTGTAGTTTCCGGAAGCCTTCGTGCTAAAAATGGGCGCGAAAAGATGACGGTCCAGCGTGAGTGACAGCGCCCTGAGATAGACCGCCTCTTTCTTGCCCTGGTAGGTCCGGTTGCGCTTGACCGAAAGGCTGACCGCGTCCTCGAGACTGACCAGCGAACTTCCGACCTCATCCCCGACCCCGTCGCCGAGTGCGGCGTCGTTCTCGGTAACCTTGGGCATCGCCGCAAGCGGATCGCCCGACAGATCCTGGTCAATGGAGAACCGTTCCTCCATCCCCTGCACAGCCGCAGACTTCTCCCGGATGATGGAATACACCTCGTCGTCGGCCTTTTGCCTGTAATGGGCCGTCGAGCAACCGGTGAATCCCGCAACGGCCACCACGGAAGCCGCGCAAAAGAGCGCCGCACGACGCATGAAAAGATATATCGGTGCTCTTCTTGGCATATCAACCGAGAGAATATGGTGCTACCTTTTTGAATATGACCGCGATGCCATGCCTGAGGTTTCCCAAAACCCGTGAAAGCATACCATTACATTCCCCCCGTCAACAATTAACCTCTGGACCCCTTCTTAACGCCCGGACGGAAATCCCAGTTGACACCGGAGCGCTCATGATCTAGAATTGTACCGGGGGGGGGTATATGGAGCACGGTCATGGAAGACACCGACAAGTGCCGGGCGGCGGTTACCGCCAGATTGAGCCGCATTGAGGGACAGGTGCGCGGCGTGAAGAAGATGCTCGATGAAGAGCGCGACTGCATGGCCGTTTTGCGCCAACTGGCCGCGATAGACGGTGCCGTTCGCGCAACAGCGCGCATGATTGTCTCCAGGCACCTGGAATCGTGCTTCGGCGAACCGGTCGTGACAGAAAAGGACCGTCAGCGCGTCTTGCAGGAACTGAGCGACATTTTCGCAACATTCTCTTAATTACGGGCTTTTGCCCCAAACAACCATAGCGTCGGAGGCTAAATCATGTCCAAGAAAGTCATAATCGTCGGCGGTGTCGCGGGCGGTATGAGTTGCGCTGCCCGGCTGAAGCGTCTTGACGCATCGTTGGAAGTCACGGTCTTTGAGAAGGGCCC
>CALDSM010000051.1 GCA_937923585.1 uncultured bacterium | reverse complement strand
AGATTGAAGCGGCCGGGGTGGTCTGGTGTGGCACGGATATGGGGTTGTACCGGAAAGAGGGCAACACTTGGAAACGCCATGAGTCCTACGGGGTGGGCGGACCGCTGGCCACGAAAATCACCGCGCTGGCACACGATGCGCAGGGCGGACTGTGGGTCGGCACGCCGATAGGCCTGAGCCTGATGAAGGCGGACGGCACGTGGACACAGGTACAGGGCAGACAGGGCATGCCCTATGAGGACGTGACGGCGCTTGCCTGCGACCCGAACGACAATCTCTGGATCGGCACCTCCTGCGGTGCCATCCTGTACAAGCCCGGCGAGACGGGCCGAAAATGGTTTTACCGGCAGGGCAGGCGCTACCTGCCCGGTGACCACGTGTATGCCCTTGCACTGGCCCCGACGGGCATGCCCGCGTATTTCCTGACGGACGGCGGAATCGGAAAGATTGACGCCGTGCCGCGCACGCTGCTGGAAAAGGCCGACATCATCGAAAAGCGACTGAACGAGCGGCACCGGCGGCTGGGCATGGTGGCGGACTGCATGCTCGACAATGCGGACAATCCGACATCCCACAAGATCCACGACAATGACAATGACGGACTGTGGACTGCGTACCATGTGGCGGCCATGTCACTGTGCTACGGCGCAACGAAGAACGAGGCGGCCAAGGCTTCGGCCACGGAAAGCATGCATGCGCTGTACATGCTTCAGAACGCATCGGGGGTTCCCGGGTTGGTGGCCCGCAGCGTACTGCCGCCGGAAATCGGCAGCACGAAGGGCAAACAGTGGCAACCCACCCCCGACGGCTCCATGTACTGGAAGAGCGACACTTCCAGCGACGAGATAGATGGCCATTATCTGGCGTTCTACACCTTCTACGAGCATGTCGCGCAGCACGACGAGGCCGAGAAGAACCTGCTCGTTAAGCAGATTCGAAAGCTGACGGACCACCTGGTGGACAACGACTACCAACTGATTGACTGGCACGGCAAGCGGACCAAGTGGGGCTTCTGGGACCCGAAGTCCATGAATGAAAGTCCCATGCACGCCGTGGAGAACGGACTCAACAGCCTGCAGATGCTCTCCTTTCTGAAGGTGGCCCACCACGTCACCGGCGACAGGAAATACGAAGAACACTACCGGAAGCTCATCGTGGATCACGGCTACCTGAGCAACATTCTGGTCGCCAAGAAGAGTTTCCCAGACTCCAACAACCACTCGGACGACCAACTGGGGTACGTGGCCTGGTATCCGATTCTGCAGCTTGAAACGGATTCCAAGATTCGGCGAACGCTGGTCACCGGTGTGCGGCGGCATTACGAAGTGGTGCGGCCCGAGCAGTCCAGTTTCTACACCTTCGTGACCGCCACGGTCGCGCCGAACCAGTCTGACATCCTGGGCGCCATCGAAAATCTGCGCCAGATTCCCACGGACCGGCGCCTGTGGGTACAGACAAACAGTCCGCGCGCGGACATTGAGTTCTCACCCATCGCCAACCGCTTCGGCAAACGGGTGCTGACCCGGGTGCTGCCCGCCGATGAGCGCGTTTTCCAGAAGTGGAACGCCGACCCCTACCTGCCGGACGGCGGCCATGACGGCCGTCTGGAGGACGACGGCGCGGCCTACCTCCTGCCCTACTGGATGGGCCGGTTCCACGGTTTCATTGCGGAGAAGCAATAGCGACAACTCCTTCGGCTTATTGGGAGCGCCGGCGTCCTCGCCGGCTGTGTTGAATTGTAGATACATCCGGCGAGGACGCCGGCGCTTCCAGTAAGAATGTCCAATTATCGCTGAGTCTTCAGCCGCAGGATGGTCAGGGAATAGGGCGGGAACGCGTAATCGAAACGATTGCCCGACACCTTGACGGTCTGCACTCTGGGAACGACCTTCTCCGGTTCGTCCAGCGTGTTCTCCGCGGCATCATCCGCGTCGGCCAGCACGATGGCCATGCCGTCGCTCTCGATCTTGGCTTCACTGTCGAGACGCACCTTGGTCTTCTGCGCTTCTCCGCTGGCATTCACCACCTTGAGCAGCAGGTCGCCGTCCTTACGTCCGGCCATGGCGGCCATGAGCGACGCTCCGGCAATCTCCTCGTCATGGACCACCTGGCCGTCGAGCAGACAGCGGATGCGCGTCGGGCTCATTTCCACCCGGAGATCATACCAGCGCCCCGTCTCCACGGAACCGTTCACCGGACCGCCCACCATGGTCTTTCCGCCTTTGTGGCACATTTCGATACCGTGCCGGGTGTTTCCCCAGCCGCCGACGTTCCACCAGCCCCAGTTGTCCTTGTCGCGCACGTTGAACATGACCATGAAGCCCTCGCTGCCGCCGGTCTTGCGCGCCTTGACGGTGATGGTATATTCGTTCCACGCGATGCTGCCCACGGTAGACCGCACATCGAGGTCCAGCGACTGCTGGCGGCAAATGCCGTCCACCACCGACCAGTCGCCTTTTTCGGGATTCCATTTGTTTGCATTCTTCGAGAACGCATCCCCGAACAGCGTCTTGCGGCCCTGTGTCACCTCCAAGTCCTTATACTCGACCTGCGTGTTCCAGGTCGCCAGGCCAACCTTGCCGCCTTTGCCCGTTGCCAGTTTGGGCTGGCCTTCCAGCGTCACCGGCCAGGTCTCATCGCAACGGTACTCGCTGAACAGCTTTTGCACGTGGTAGGACGGCGTGCCGCAAACGCGGTGGTTGTCGAACTGGATCGCGTCGGGGTTCCAGGTGCGGTCGTTCACATGCACGAACAGCGGCGCATAGGAGCACATGACCACATGGTCGCCGTTACGTTCCATGCCCGTCATGAACGCCGCCTCAGCCAGCGCGGCGCGCAGGTTGCCCTTGCCGCAATTCTGGGTGACGGCGTATTCACCGACGTAGATCTTGGCCTTGTTACGGTCGTGCTTGTCGTAGTGGCCGGTCTGGCCCAGAAAGAACGCGGGGTCAGCGTAGTAGTGGTCATCGAAGATGTCCACGTGCGTACCTTCCACGGGCACATTGGAGATGAGCCTGATATCGGGATACCGGGGTGCGATGGCGTCGGCAAAGGCCTTGTAGTGGGCGTTGTATTCGCCGCCCGAGTTCTCGTTGCCGATTTCCAGGTACTTGAGGCCGAAGGGCGCCGGATGGCCGTTGGCGGCGCGCACCGCACCCCATTTGGAGTCGGCCGGGCCGTTGGCGTACTCGATGGCATCCAGCGCATCCTGAATCCACTCGCCCAACTGGTCCACCGGCACGACCTCCGGATTGCGGCCCTGGCAGGTCATGCCGCAGTTGACGACCAGCATCGGCGCGGCGCCGAGGTCCTCGCAGAGTTGGAGCAGTTCGTGGTAACCCAGGCCATTGGTCGAACAGGAGCCCCAAAGATTCCAGTGGGCCGGCCGGGTTTCGACGGGGCCGATGGTCTTCTTCCACCGCAGTGCCGTGTCCATGCAGAAGCCCTCGACGAAACAGCCGCCGGGGAATCGGACAAAGGCGGGTTTCATGGCTTCCAGCATGCCCGCCAAGTCTGGGCGCAATCCGTTGGGCCGGTTCTTGTAGGTTTCTTTGGGAAAGAGCGACACCACGTCGAGGAAGAAGGTGCCCGTCGTTTTCGTGGCGATTACAAACCGGGCGTCGTTGTCCGAAGCGTTACTGGTCAACTCCCCATCGAACTGCTTCCAGTCCGCTGTCAGGCCGTTGACA
>CALDSM010000050.1 GCA_937923585.1 uncultured bacterium | reverse complement strand
CCCGTTCCACGCCCACCCCGTCCAGGTAGGAACTGACTGCCTTCATGCAGCACTTGCGGGCGACCTGCTTGATGCCGTCCGCATGAACCACCGCCCAGCGCTTGGCCAGCACGCGCACCCATGCGTTCAGCGCCTCTTTCTCGTCGAATTCCAAGTGTGTCAGATCCTTTTCGAGCAGTTTGTTCAGCAGTTCAATGCCCTCGCGCTCGTAGCGCTCCCGGATCGCGCCGATGGCGGGGTTGATGTTCCGCACCTTCCACCGGTCAATGATGGTCTGCGCGCCCGCGGCCAGAATGGCCTGGGCCTCGCTGACCGACTGGCTGCGGCTGTGTTCGTGCGTCTTCGCCTGTTTGCGCAGCGAGTCCATGTTGATCAGCGTGATGCCCTCCATCTCGCCCGCGGCCGGGTCCACATCGGGCGGAACGGCAAGGTCAATGACGAGTTTGTCATGGTGGCCCTGCCGGTGGTCACTGAAGAACGAGGTGCCGAACAGGTAGTGGGGGGCCGAGGTTGCCGTGGCCAGCACGTCGAAGTGCGGCCGCTCGGCGAAGAACGCCTCCAACGACATGGAACTGCCGCCGAAGCGCTCCACGAATTCGTCGCTGCGCTCCTTGGTCCGGTTCACGAACACCAGTTTCACATGGGATGTCTTGGCCAGGAAAGTGCCCGACTGCTCGATCATCTTGCCCGCGCCCACCAGCACGGCGGTCACATGCCGGTGTCTCTGGCAGAACTCCGTGATCTTGCTTTCCGCCAGCGACACCACCGACAGCTTTCCCTCGCTGAGCGAGGTGTTCGTGTATACCCGCTTGACGACGGTGAGGATTTGCTCGTACAGAAAGTGAATCTTCGGGCCCGAAATGCCCAGGGACTTCGCGCGGATGAACGACTGCTTGAACTGGCCCAGGATCTGGCGCTCGCCGACTACCATGGAATCGAGCGAACTGGCCACCAACAGCAGGTGGTCCAGCGCATTCCGGCCCTGCAACTGAACCCATTGCTCCTCCGGCGGAACATCCTGGTGCGTGTCGCCGGCGATGAACCATGCGCGCAGCACTTTCAGGAGCACGGCCGGTCCGCGTCGGGAAATGATGATGAAACTTGCACGGTTGCATGTGGATATGTACACAAGCTCTTCCGCATCAAGCACTTCCCGCAGTTCATTCAGCTTCTCTTCCTGCTGGGACTCGGGAATCACCAGACTGGAGAGTTGATCCATCGAATCGGCGGATTTGTGGGTCACGCCGAGTATCACCAGCTCATCCAGGCCGCTCTTGGACGACATGCATTCGGCAATGCTGCTGTGTCCAGCCTGTTCATGTTCCTTCATTGAACGCATCCTTATCAGGTCACTTCCCGCCGGATTCGGCCGGCAGAGGTCCCGCTTGCGCTTTCCAACCCTTGGGATGGCATTTCCACGAATGCCTGTCGGGCTGGGGAGATGGCACACGGTATCCGTTGTAAAGTTGCTTTTGTCACAACAAACAGATTTGCTGCGCGTGCGCCGGAACCGTTCGGGGGCGGTGTCTGCGAATTCCCTGAGGGAGCGGTCGGTTCGTGTTTTCACCGCAATATAGCGGGTAAACCCAGTCCAATGGAGCCGTGAACCTGCCCAATTCCAGAAATGCGCCCGGAAACGGTTCTCTAGGAGAGGGGCGGGCCGCGGAGAAGCCACGGCGACTTGAAGGTGCTCGTTCGGGGGGGCTGGGAGGGAAGGGAAACCACCGTGGAGGCGGTCCCGAGGGCCAGAGCGATAATCGCCATCGCAATGGCCGTGAACAGCGTGAACAGCAGGATACGAAACGGTCCACTGTCGCCCCTGTGGTTGACGTGGTGGCTCCACATCTGGGGGGCCGCGCCGTGCAGTGCTGCAATCACGGTATAACCAAAGGCAATCCACACCATAACCTTAAAGATTACAGTGGCTTGCTTTTGCCGTCGTGATTTGCTCTGTTTCCGCCAGAACTGCATGGTTTCTCCGCATCAGTGCTTACAGTGGATTATAACAGCACACATGACCTTGACCATCAGGGTTTTCCCCGGATTGTTTATGTGAACAATTTACGGTAATGTATTATTCGCGTGTTTGGGAATAATTTCTTCCGGCCCGTGGTTTCGTTGACAAACTAATTGTGTCCTGCGTCTTGTCATGTGACCGCAGGGAGGGTGTACACTGTGATTCACGCCGTCAGGGAATGTAAAAATGTGCGTTCCAGGGCCTTCTTCTGGGCTCTCTGCTGTCTGGCCGCCATTGTAACCATGGGGCTGGCGGGGTGCGAGGGGCCGGGTTACGTCGGCACGGACACCTGCCTGGCCTGCCATAACGGCAAGCAGGCGCCGGACAAACGGGAATACTTGGAGAGTCCCCATGCCTTCCTGGAGAAGGGCTGTGAGGAATGCCACGGGCCCGGCGCGTTGCATGTCCGCAACGGCGGGCGTTATGGCTTGTTCATCGGGGAAGGCAGTGCCGATGTTTGCGGCAAGTGCCACCAGGCCGAGGTGAGCGGCTTCAAGGACAGCCTCCATTTCACGCAGCAAGACATGTCCTGTTTCGACTGCCACGACCCGCATTCCAAACTGGAGACGCTGCGCCCCTTCACGGATAACCAGCTTTGCCTGCAATGCCATGCGTACCAAGGGTTTGGAACCGAGGCGGACATTGAGGCGCACACCTTCCACGCCTATGATCCCACGGGAACCGGCGCGAGCCGGTGCGTGCTGTGCCACATGGTGCCCGGCCAGCGCGCCGATCAGGATGCGGGGCTGCACTTCCATTCCATGGTCCCCGTCAAGCCCGTCGAGTCCAATCTGGCGGGAACCACGCCCGCGCCCCCGAACTCCTGCGCCGGCATCACCGGCTGCCATGACGGAACGGTAATCACCGCACCGGTTTACGATGTGGACAATCCTGCTGACAACAACCAGCTGCAAATCATTTTTGACGCCCGCTACGGTTCGTGACGGGCATGAATGACCGTACAGGACAGGATGGAGGAACGAGCGTGAAACCAATGCATTGGCGCCTGTCCATGGCCGCCATTGTCATCTGTGCCGCCTTGCTTTGGTTGTGTCCGCCCCAAGCCGGGGCCGCGGACACGCCAGCCCCGGAGAATGCCCCCCCCGCAGACGCGACCGCCGCACCGGCCCCTGAGGCTGCGGACGGTGACGCCAAGGCCGAAGTGGCAGAGGAGGACAAAGACAAGCAGGCGGACAAAAAATGGTATCGAGGCTCCGCAAGTGCCGGGTTTGACGGGCTTTGGGGGAGTGGCGGTGAGCAGGATATCGAGTTAAGGCAGTCGCTTCAGTTCCAGGTGGATCCTCCCCAGTGCGAACGCCTCCACCTGCGCGGTCTGGTCTGGACCGTTGAACCGCTGGGCCCCGCACCTTCGGCCAACAGCGGCCTGCGTGACCTTTATAATACCTACGATGCCGCCATCATTGCGCGTCCGTCGTACCTGTACCTGGATGTGGATGACCTGTGGGGCGATTCGACGCTGCGCATCGGCCGGCAGCGCATTCAGGAGGGCGCCGCCTACAACCGCATTGACGGCGTGTACTTCAAGCAGCGCCTGAACCTGTGGGACTGGTACGTGTTCGGCGGTTCCCGGGCAACCTTCTACTCGGACCCCTTTGAGGAGCCCGTGGGCGGCGGCGGCGCGTCTTTCAGCCCCGGACCCATGACCAAGATTGCGGTGGACGCCTATGCGGGGCGCGACAGCCGGGTGGTCCGCCATGACCGCACCCTGCACGGACCCATTGCGGCGCTGCTCTACCGTCTGGATGACCGGGACCTCAAGGATCAGATGACCGACGTCTCCCTGGCGCTCAGCGTCTGGCAGACCATTAACGAGTACATCTCCCTGTTCGGGCGGTTTAACTGGTACGACAGCCAGGGCAACGAGTTCCTGCTCAGCGCCACCGGCTATTTCCCGGCCCCGGTGGATCTCACTTACGAATTCTCCTACCGGCGCCAGTTCAACCAGATTCAGGACCGCGTGAACGATCTCACGTCGTTCTACCAGGTCCTGGACACTTCCGAGACGTACAACGACTTCCTCTTTGCGTTGCACCGGCCCATCACCAAGAACACCATGATCTCGCTGGAAACCCAGTTCCGCAATGCCAACGGGAACAACGAGACCAACCGCGACTTTCAGCGGTATGCACTGCTCCTGTCCGGCGACAAACTCTTCGGGCCGGCCAAACTGGACGGCAGAATCGGCGTGGAGCGCTGGAACGTGAGCGACGGCGAGGGCGCCTGGGCGGTGGTGGGCGAAGTCGGGCGCCAGTTCGACAAGGTCAAGGTCTCGCTCGGTGCGGACTACCAGCGCTACCAGGATTACCTGACGGAGTATGACCAGGGCCTGCTCCTGCTCGACATGGCGCGGGTATGGTTTGCGCCGGGCATCCTGCAGGGCTACAACCCGCTCACGTACTTCTTCGGGAAGTACCAGGTGAGGACGCACGAGAACATTTACAGCATTTATCTAAAGGCCAAGTGGGCCATCACGCCTGACCAGGATTTGCAGGGCAGGGTAATGTACGAGGAAGATGACGGGCCCTCTTCGCCGGTGTGGCGCGTGCAGGCCGATTACACCGTCCGTTTCTGAGCGCCGAATGGGGGAACCGGAGAACATGTATCAGCAAGCCGGAAAACGCTGGTTGGCGGCCATCCTGATGGCCGTGCTGTTGGGGGCCTGCGCCACCTTCACCTCCATGCACGGCACCCGCCAGGACCGGGGCATGAAGGCGCCGCACAAGGCGCACGCCAAGGAAAGCATGGCCTGCGCCGACTGCCACGCGCCGAATGATCAGGGCGAGCCGGGCATGCCCAACCATGAACTGTGCAGCGCCTGCCACGATTTCGACACGGAAAAGCCCGACGACAGGTGCAACTTCTGCCACACCCGCCCCGACCAGAAGATAGACGCTCTCACCAAGGTGTTCGGCGGCGACACCAAGTTCAACCACAAGGCGCACACCGACAAGAACGTGGAGTGCGCCACCTGCCACACCGACCCGGACAAGGGCACCCTGCCCGCCGGATACGGCATGCAGTGGTGCATGGACTGCCACGAGAAGAACGGAAAGACGGACTGCGCGGTGTGCCACTCCGAACTCACCAAAGACGTGAAACCCAAGACGTACCACGGCAAACGCCTGCCCCATGACAACCCGCAGATGTGGGAAACGCTCCACGGCCGCCAGTCGCAGCGCGACGCAAAGTACTGCGCCATATGCCACGACCAGCAGACTTTCTGCGAGGACTGCCATCGCAAGAACCCGCCCAGCAGCCACACGCCCTCCTGGCGCGGCCGCATCCACGGCATGCGCGCCGAATGGGACCGCCAGAAGTGCGCCGCCTGCCACGAGGAGGATTCTTGCGTCCGGTGCCACCAGCAGTCGCAGCCGGCCAGCCACCGCGGCGGCTGGGGCGAACCGCTCAACCGGCACTGCGTCAACTGCCACTATCCGCCCTCGCGCACCGGCTGCACCGTGCCGACCTCGTTGTTGGCGTGCATGATGCTCACC
>CALDSM010000049.1 GCA_937923585.1 uncultured bacterium | reverse complement strand
CAGCAAGCCGACATTCGCGCAGACAGTGGTATGATGCGCGAATGTTACTTATGCAGTTCGGATTACCTTCCGGTAGGTAGGCGGCTGAGCGGACCAGACACAACCCGAATATGGCGGACATCCAACGGTGCGAGAAGCCACCCGGCAGCATTAACCCCCGCAGGGAACGGAATCAAAGAAAAGACCCCCGGCCATTCGGCCGGGGGCTTCATTTTTCCAGCGTGTGATTGTGCCGTCTAGACGCGGACACGCGGCGTGTAGCGCGTGTGCAGCAGGTGGTGGGACTTCTCGCCGAGCGGCTTGCCGAGGAATTCCTCGTAGAGCTGCGCAACGGCGGGATTTTCGTGGGACTTGCGCAGCGCCTTGCCCTCGTCCTCCCGGTAGATTGCCGAGATGCGGGCCTTGCGCACATCGTCCGTGCAGAAGCGGGGCTGGCCGCCGCCGCCGATGCAGCCGCCCGGGCAGGTCATCACTTCGACGAAGTGATAGGCGCGCTCCCCGGACTTGATCATCTGGATCAGCTGCCCCGCGTTGCTCAGGCCGTGGGACACCGCGACTTTCACCGTAACCCCTTCGAGGAAGGACCAGTCGGGAACGGTGCCCTCAATCGTGATCGAGGCCTCCTTGATTCCGTCCAGCCCCATGATGGGCGCGATGTGCAGCTTCTCGGTGGGGAGCTGCCGGCCGGTGATGATTTCATAGGCGGTGCGGAGCGCCGCCTCCATCACGCCGCCGGTGTTTGCGAAGATGTCGGCGGCGCCGGTGGACATGCCCAGGGGCGCGTCCATTTCCTCGTCGGGCAGTCCCATGAAGTCAATGCCGGCCTCTTTGATCATCTTGCCGAGTTCGCGGGTGGTCAGGACGGCGTCCACATCCTGCACACCGCTGTCGTACATCTCGGGGCGCTGGCACTCAAACTTCTTGGCGGTGCAGGGCATGACGGACACGCAGAAGATGTCCTGCGGCGACTTGTCCAGCTTCTTGGCGTAATAGGTTTTCGCCACGGTGCCGAACATCTGCTGGGGCGACTTGCACGTGGAGAGGTTCGGCAGCATGTCCGGGTGGTAGTACTCGGCGTACTTGATCCAGCCGGGGGAGCAGCTCGTGAACATCGGAAGGGCCACGTCCTCCTTGTCCACCAGTGCCTTCTTCAGGCGGGTGAGCAGTTCGGTTCCCTCTTCAAGAATGGTGAGGTCGGCCGTGAAATTGGTGTCGAACACGCCGTCAAAGCCGAGCCGCCGCAGTGCGGCGACCATCTTGCCGGTGACCAGCGTGCCGGGCTCGCATTCGAAACACTCGCCGAGCGCGGCGCGGATGGCCGGGGCTGTCTGCACGACCACATGCACATCCGGATTGTCGAGGGCGTCCCAGACGCGCTCGATGTGGGACTGTTCGGTGATGGAGCCGACCGGGCATACGGCGGCGCACTGCCCGCACTGCACGCAGGGCACGGTGGACAGTTCGCGCGCGAAGGCCGGGCCGATGACGGTGTCAAAACCGCGGCCCTGCGGGAACAGCGCGCCGACGCCCTGCGTCTCGGCGCAGACGCTCACGCAGCGGCGGCACTTGATGCACTTGCCGCTGTCGCGCATGATTGCCGGGGTGGACATGTCCACCTCCTTGCCGGCGCGCTCGCCCTCGTAGCGGTTCTCGCGGATGCCGAGTTCCCGCGCCAGGGCCTGCAACTCGCAGTCGGCGTTGCGGTCGCAGGTGGGGCAGTCGCCCGCGTGCTCCGAAAGGAGCAGTTCCACCACCGTGCGGCGCGCCTCGCGCACGCGGCGCGAGTTCGTCTTCACCTTCATGTTCGGAACGGCCGGCGTGGAGCACGCGGCCACGAGGTTGCGCGCGCCCTCGACCTCGCACAGGCAAACCCTGCACGCGCCGATGCACGAAACGTTTTCCAGGTAGCACATGGTCGGAATGCGGATGCCCGCCTTCTTGGCCGCCTGGAGGATGGTCATTCCCATGTCGGCCTCAACGGACAGGCCGTTGATCTTGAGGGAAATCTTCGCTGTTGTTGCTGTCGGTGTCATTTTGTTGTCTCCCGCAATCAGGACCGCTTGCCGTATTCGCAACGCAGGCAGCGTTTTGCCTGGCGCGTTGCAACCGGGGCGTCCCAGCAGTGTTCCACTTCTTCGAAACTGTTCCGGCGGCGTTCCACCGGAATGGTCGGCATTTTCTCCCGTGCGATGGGCAGCGGATCGGCGGCCGGGTCAAAGAACGTGTCGAGCTTGTGATCCTTGCGCCAGAATGCGTGGTTTTCGCCGGTGAGGTACTGGTCTATGCCCACGGCGGCGCACTCGCCGGCGGCCACGGCCCCGACGACCGAGTTCGGACCGGTGACGGCGTCACCGCCCGCAAACAGCCAGTCGGCGGAGGTCTGTCCGGTCACCGGATTAATGTCAATGAACTGGCGTCCGCGGCGCTTGACGGTGATGCCGTTCATCATGGAGTCAAGGTCGAGCGCCTGTCCGATGGCCGCAATGACCTGGTCGGCGGGAATCACGAAGGCTTCGCCCGCGGCTTCGGGCCTGCGGCGTCCGCTCCGGTCAAAGCCAGCCAGGGCCATTTCGCGGCAGCGCAGCCCGACCACCTTCCCCTTCTCGGTCACCACCTCTTCGGGCAGGGTGAGCATGCGGAACTTCACGCCCTCGTGCTCGGCGGCCTCGATTTCCTCCTCGTACGCCGGCATCGCCTCGCGCGTGCGCCGGTAGACGATGGTCACATTGTTCGCGCCGAGGCGCAGGGCGGTGCGCGCGGCGTCAATGGCGGAGTTTCCGCCGCCCACGACCAGCACTTCTTTGCCGACCGGCACGGAGCCGCGCATGTTGTAGGTGCGGTTGAACTCCATGGCGTCGGCAACGCCGTCGGCGTCTTCGCCCGGAATGTCCATCTTGCTGCCCAGCGGCGCGCCGACACCCATGAACACGGCGTCGTAGCCCTGCTCGCGCAGTTCGGAAAGCGTGATGTCCCGGCCGAGTTTCTTTCCGGTCAGGATCTCGACGCCCATGTTTTCGATCATGCGGACCTCGCGCGCCAGAATTTCACGGGGCAGGCGGTACGACGGAATGGCCTGCACAAGCAGTCCGCCCGGCCGGTCCTCCGCCTCGAATATGGTCGGCTTGTAGCCCATGCGTGCCAGGAAGTAGCCGCAGGACAGGCCGGCGGGGCCGCCGCCGATGATGGCGATCTTCCGGGCCGCGTTTTCGGGATTCTCGCGGACCTCGGGCACCTGCACGGTGATTTCCTGGTCGGCCATGTAGCGCTTCACGCCGCGCACCGCGACGGCCGCGCCGTCCACGAGGGTGTGGCGGCACTTGGTCTCGCAGGTGTGGAAGCACACGCGGGCGCAGACCGCGGCGAGCGGGTTGCGCTCGCGGTGCAGGCGCAGCGCCTCGGCGATGCGCCCCTCGCCGACAAGCGAGAGGTAGCCGGGAATGTCCACGTTCGCGGGACAGGCGCTGCGGCAGGGCGAATCCACCAGGGCGGGGCAGACGCCCGGTGTGCATTTGTGCTGCCGGATGTGCTCCTCGTACTCGTGGCGGAAATGGCGTATGGTGGACAGCACGGGGTTCGGCGCCGTCTGGCCAAGGCCGCACAGCGAGGTGTCCTTGATCTGCTTTCCAAGCTCCTCAAGCTTCTCGATGTCGCCCTCCTCGCCCTCGCCCGCACAGATGCGCGTGACGATTTCCAGCATGCGCTTGGTGCCGACGCGGCAGGGAACGCACTTTCCGCAGGACTCCTCCTGGACGAACTCCAGGAAGAAGCGGGCCACGTCCACCATGCAGCTTCCCTCGTCCATCACGACGACACCGCCCGAGCCCATGATGGCGCCCAGTTCCTGGAGCGACTCGTAGTCGAGCGGCACGCTCAGGTACTCGCGGGGCACGCAGCCGCCGGAGGGGCCGCCCAACTGGGCCGCCTTGAACTGCTTGCCGCCGGGAATGCCGCCGCCGACATCATGCACGAGGTCGCCGAGCGGCGTGCCGATCGGCACTTCGACCAGGCCGGCGTTCACGATGTTGCCGGCAAGGGCGAACACCTTGGTGCCCTTGCTCTTTTCGGTGCCCCAGCCCGCGTACCAGTCGCCGCCCTTCAGGATGATGGAGGGGACGTTCGCGTAAGTCTCAACGTTGTTCAGGAGCGAGGGCTTGCCCCAGAGCCCCTTGACGGCCGGGAACGGCGGCCTGGGCCGCGGCTCGCCGCGCTTGCCCTCGATGGAGGCAATGAGCGCGGTTTCCTCGCCGCACACAAACGCGCCCGAGCCCATTCGGATCTCAAGATTGAACGAGAAGGCCGACCCGAGAATGTTGTCCCCGAGCAACCCGGCCTCTGTGGCCTGCGCGATGGCAATCCGCAGCCGCTCAACGGCCAGCGGATACTCGGCGCGCACGTAGACGTAGCCCTGCGCGGAACCGATGGTGTAAGCCGCGATCGCCATGCCCTCGATAAGGCTGTGCGGGTCGCCCTCAAGCACGCTGCGGTCCATGAACGCGCCGGGGTCACCCTCGTCACCGTTGCAGAGCGTGTACTTGACGTCCGACGGCGTCTTGCGGGCGAAGTCCCACTTGGTGCCGGTGGGGAAACCCGCGCCGCCGCGGCCGCGCAGCCCCGACCGTTTCATCTGGTCCACCACGTCGTCCGGCGTCATGGAGGAAATGGCCTTGGCCAGCGCCTGGTAGCCGTCCACGGCGATGTAGTCCTCCAGGGAGACCGGGTCAATGCGCCCGCAGTTGTGCAGGGCAAGTTTGGTCTGCTTTGCGAAGAAGGGAATGTCCTCCATGCGCAGGATGGGCTTGCCGTCCGCGCCCTCGCGGACGAGCCGCGTCACAACCTTCCCGGCGACCAGATGCTCCCTGACGATTTCCGCCGCATCCTCGGGGCACACGTGCTCGTACAGCGTGCCCTCGATCATAACCAGCGGTCCCGCAACGCACGGGCCCATGCAACCCGTGTACACGGTGCGCACGGCGGTGTCCGAAAGCTCCGCGGCCCCGATGGCGGCCTTGATCGCCGTTTCCACCTTCAGCGCGCCGGAGGCAATGCAGCCCCCGCCCGCGCAAAGATAGACCGTGCGGCCCTTGTAGTTTTCCCGCACCTTCGCCAGGGAATCCCGCGCCGCCGTCAGGGCGGCAATGTCTGCAAACTTCTTCATTTGGCGCCTCCTTCCCTGTACTGATCCAGAATCGAAGCCACCTGGATGGGTTTGACCCCCTGATGGACGTT
>CALDSM010000048.1 GCA_937923585.1 uncultured bacterium | reverse complement strand
AGCAGCGACTGGATTGCTTCCTTCGTCGGGCCGCCGCCGTGGTTGCCGACGCCGAAGAAACTCAGGATTTGCTTCTGGCCCGGATTGAGGTAGGGATAGCGCGTGATGTTGCGGACACGCCTGTGCAGTTCTTCGCCCACGGCCGAGTAATTCTCGATGATGTTCACGGCGAGCACGCGCGAACCGTCGGGCGATTCCCACCAGAAGTTGATGCCGTCGGGATACTTCATTTCCCCCATCGGCCAGGGGCGCATGTAGGCGTAGTATTCCATGCCGAGTTTGCGCAGGATTTGGGGCAGTGAACCCGCATGGCCGAAACTGTCCGGGTTAAACCCGACGACGGCGCGGCGCCCGAATTCCTTTAGGAAGAACCGCTGCGAATAGAGGCCGTGGCGGACGAAGGACTCGCCGCAAGGGATGTTGCAGTCGGGCTCGACCCACATGCCGCCGACGATTTCCCAGCGGCCTTCCTGGACACGCGCGCGGATGACCTCGAACAGTTCCGGGTCGCATTCCTTGACCCACTGGTAGAAGCACGCGCTGCTGGCCGTGAAATGGACTTCCGGCGTTTCGTTCATCCGGTCGAGGGCGCTGCGGAAGGTGGCGCGCACCTCCTCGTAGCCCTCGGTCCAGCGCCACAGCCAGGTCGGGTCAATGTGGCCGTGGCCGACCATGTGCAGCGTGAAGTCTTTGATGTTGCTCATCACCGTACTCCTGCAAACAGCGAATCTTTCAAGAATGTCATGATCCGGCCTCCACCCCCCCGTCATTCCCGCGCAGGCGGGAATCCAGGGGCTTACGCACGGCCCCGAGCCCTTGCCACAAGCCTGGATTCCCGCCTGCGCGGGAACGACGGAGACGGGACGTCTTTCTGCAATGGTCAAGCCGGATTGGTGCCCGCAGGTATTCTCCGGCCAGTCCCAAACAGCGGGGGCCGGACATGTCCGGCCCCACAGCATCGGCTTTCTGCCGAAAGGTTCATTCTATTCCGCGAACAGGTAGGCCACCAACTTTTCCGCCTCGTTGAAGTCGGGCACGAGAATGTCGGCGCCGGCCTTGAGCAGGCGGTTGCGCTTGTGCATGTCCCAGCCGTGCCCCGCCTTCTCATCCGAGCAGACGCCCAGCGCGATGCCGCCCGCGTCCTTTACGTTGCGCAGCTCCACCGGGCCGTCGCCCACGGCGAGCACCTGCGGTCCGTGCAGGTCGTGCCGCGCCATGATGTCGCGGATGACCTTTTCCTTGGAGTACTCCTCCTTCGACGGCAGCGCGCCCCAGATTTCCTCGAAGAACGGCGCGGCACCGAGTTTGCCCGCCTCGTTGCGCACGTCGTCCTGGTCGGTGCCGCTGAACACGTACATGTGCACACCCTTCTTCGAGAGCAGTTCGAGGAAGCGGATGGACCCGGCGACGGTGTAGTCGGCCACGGTCTTCTCGCCGGCTTCCAGTTGGGCGATGCGCGCGCGCACCGGCACCATGAGCCGGTCGAGATAGACCTGCTTGTATTCCGCCGGGGAGAGCACCTTGTCCTTCGGCACCAGCCCGTGGGCGATGACCATTTCCTGCAGCCGCTCCATCTGGTAGATGGTCTGGATGCCGGTCGTCTCGTCAATCATCCGGTCCACTTCGTCCTTGATTTCCTGCGTCTGCGGGGTGTCGCCGCAGATCATCTCCACGCACACCGGCGCCATGATGTCCGGCCAGCCTTCGCGCAGGATGCTGATGGTGCCGTCGAAGTCGAAAAGCAGGTGCCTGAGCCGGCCCCGTTCGATGTTCTCGTTGACGATTTCAATCTGTGTTCCGGGCAGAAAACGCTGTTCCATTGACTTGACTTCCTTGATGCTTGCTGCGCCCCTGCGGGGCGGTTTCTTTGCAGAAATGTGGGACAGGCACCCTCGCCTGTCGTGCAAATTCACATCACGCCTTTCGTCATTGCGAGGAGGGCTTTAGCCCGACGAAGCAATCTCTTGGGTCCATAACCCAGCGTATGGACTGTCGCTAACACGAGATTGCCGCGCTTCGCCCGCAATGACGGAGTACTTCTCAGTCCACCATGAACTCGACGAGCGAGAAGACGGGAATGTCCATCGCGCCAAGATTCTTCTTTCCGCCCAGCGGCGGCAGTTCAACGACAAATGCCGCCTCCACCACCTCCGCGCCGAGTCGCCGCACCATGCGCGCCACCGCGGCCACCGTGCCGCCCGTGGCCAGCAGGTCGTCCACGATGACCACCTTCTGTCCCGCCTTCAATGCGTCGCGGTGGATCTCGAGCGTGTCACAGCCGTATTCAAGCTGGAACGTCTCGCAAATTGTGTCCGCGGGCAGTTTGCCCTTCTTGCGCGCCATGACGAAGGGCAAATTCATCTCGTATGCGAGCGTGCCGCCGAAGATGAACCCGCGCGCATCAATGCCGACGATTGCGTCCAACCCGGCGTCGGCATAGCGCGCCTTCAGGCGCGCAACCACCTCGTGGAACGCTTCCGGCCGCAGCACCAGCGTGGAAATGTCCTTGAACTGGATGCCCGGTTTCGGGAAATCCGGCACGTTGCGTATGGTCTCGGCAAGTTCTTGCAGATCCATCAGGCGTTCTTCTCCGAAAAAGGTATTGACCGGGGATGCAGGGGCGGTCCGGACGGCGCCGCCGGGGGCATATAGTACCAATTTCAGGGGGAAGAAAGCACACTTGGATATTGAGCGAACCAGGGGAACGGTTCCGTTTTGAGAGTGCGGTGGCCGTGCCGCCGCTCTTCTTCACTCGAATCTGCCCCAAAGACGCTCATACTCGGTGTACCGAAACCCACGGGGCAAGTCAGTTCGCCCTGATGGAAGAGTACATCACGATTCAGTCGGACTGAGCGGCATGGTCTTTCAGCCCGCCGTCTGCTGCGAGGTTCCCGCGAAGGGAGAAATACAGAGGAAGAAGGGATTCAGAGAACATGTATTGGGCGATGTGCACACGGCGTTTCCTTCCTCCCTTTGCGAAGATTACCGTAAACCCACCAGCCCAGGCTCGGACTTCTTCCATGGAATCAAGTGGAATAGTCCTCTTTCCAAGACATGACTTGAGTCGCAGGCTTCCATTAGTGAGGGCCGCGAATCGGCAGGGTATAAGGAGAAGATAGCCGGTAGCGAGCACGAAGGCGGCCAGGGCGTCGAAAGCATCCAGTCTGGGGTAGGGGCCAGGATCACCTGTAATCAGGGCCACGAAGAACGAGCCAAAGACGTAAAAGGCGACAAAGGCGTTCGCGAAGAACAGGAACCACGAAATGAAGAACGTCTGTCGCGCGGTCTGCCACTGCGCCGGAACGCCGGTCTGGTCCAAGGCGGCCCCGACTGAATCTGCGCCAAAACGCCTGTTCGCCCATTCGATCAGATCGGCAAATGTCGCGCGCACTATCAGGAGTCCAGACGCTGAACGGAACGTATACAGACTTGAAGCCGAGCAGGGAAGCAGTTGCGCATCGAGAAACTCCGTAGGAGAGAGTGCATTCAACAGTTCCGGATCACTGCATTTCAACCGTTGAACAGGGCCAAACGCAACTTGGTAACGGCACGTTTGGCTTAGGGACCATGAGCCATTTTGCAGGAAGTAGTACACCAACGTGAAGAACAGCAACAATGAAGCCCATATCTGAAGCGTGATCGGTCCGAATTGTGCCTCGTCGAGAGAGCCGTTCCATATGTCGTTCCAGGGGATGCGGGAGAATCCATAGACCAAAGCAACGGCAATTGTGATTAGTGCGACCGGCAACAATACGTTCTCCCACACCACCCGGCGTGTGGTGATTCTAAAACCGGCGCTGTTCTCAACGTGGTGCTGTTTCAGTTCTTCCGACTCACCCGAAGCATCCATGTTGTCCACTCCCGTTCCTGTTCAATCCCATTTTCCCGGTCGCGCGGTTTGTACGGTTAGCATGGCATGAAACACACTACCTTGGCAAGAGACGACCAAGAGCGGCTTGGATTCAGTGCCGCACGGATGACGGGGAAGCCGGGGCATCGGCACTGGAGCGGGTCAAATGCCCGACATCAACCGGTATATTCGTCATGGCCGAAAGCTTGAACGCCAGAACGGCCAGGGGACGGTGATAGTTGAATTGGTCCATGCAGAAAACCTTGGATATTCCCCGTTCAAGATATTGGAGGACAAGCTTGCTGCCGTCAAGGCGGATGTGGGTAATGGCATCCGGCCAGATGTACTTCTTCAGGAAGAATCGCCTGGTTTCGAGGGCGTCCTTTGTCAGGACTCTTTTGTGGAGAAGGACGGCTGTCGCCGCGATAAGGAACGCAAGGGTCATGATGAACAGTGCCGTGTTGGAGTTCCGCACGGCGTCTTCAAGGGTTTGGGGACCGGTGGGTGAGAATATTTCGACAAGGTTATTGACCGGTTCGAAGCCGAGCGTGAAGAGCAGCAAGAATCCTCTTGATGCGCCGCCGGCTGTGAAGACTTGAGGCGTGGGCAATTGAGAGAAGGCCTGGACTAACTGCGTCTTGGACCATCTGGTCCTCGCGAACTCTGCCAAAGCACTGGGATGCGCAGCTATGGTGAGAATGCCTGAATCGGTCCTGACGCAGAATTTGGTTCCGTAGGCGACAGACTCCATTGCCGAGAATTGCTCCGGCGTGCAACTGATCAACCAGTCAGGATTACTGCAGTCAATATACACGGGATATGAGTCAAAGCCCATGTGTACCCGATATCGGCACGGCGGACACTTTCTTACAATCTCAATTAGGCTGACAAGGCAGCAAGAGAGCGTGACGAGCACGATGTACGCGAAGTAGATGCTATCCACACGCCGTGCAGCCCGAAAGGTGAACAAGAACAGTATGGCCAGACCAAGGAACATACAAATGCAAACAACGAGTAGCACGTATTCCCATAAGATGCGACGTTTGACAACAAGAAACGGCGATTCGCCATGCGGAGGTTTGCTGGCTTGGCCTTTCGATGGCGCCAACGGATTCATAGCCCTCTCCTCATCCAACGTTCCCAGTTCCATTTTCACCAGATATGATGGCGGTCAAGTATGATGCAGAAGCAAAGTCTATTGCAAAAATGCAAAGAAGGGAAGAAGGCGAACCACAGAGGGCACAGGGGGACACGGAGGAAAGACAGTAGGCGGGGGACTCTGAGACTTGAGATCTGAGATTGAAAAACGGGCCGCATCCATGTAACTGGACGCGGCCCGCAAGCTGCATTATTCAGCGTTCCCCGCCGCGGGTCACACGATCTGTTCCGCAACCGGGTCCCAGCGGACCTGGCGCTTGTTGTGGTAGGCCTGCACGCTCATGAGCAGCGTGACGACCTCAATGAACGCCTCGTCCTCGTTGCACCAGCAGCGCTCGCCGGTGCGCACGCAGTTGAAGAAGTTGTTCATGTGCGTCGGCCACTGCGGACCCTTGGACGGGTCAAAGGTGAACTTGGGCTTGGCCGGCCGCGCCATGTGCGGAAAGGCCGCGCCGTCCGGGTACAGGACGAAATGGTTGGCGTCCTGCCCGATGCCGTTGAAGATGATGCGGCCGTTCTTGCCGATGTACTCGGGCACCTGCTCGCGGCCGGAGTTCATGCAGCCCTCGAAGGTCAGCGAGCAGTTCTTCTTCTCGAACACGTAGCAGCTCGGAAG
>CALDSM010000047.1 GCA_937923585.1 uncultured bacterium | reverse complement strand
ATGATGCGGCAGGTTAACGCCCGCCGCGGCTTTACGACGAAGGACGACATCCTGCCAGAACGCCTCTACGAGCCCATGACGGACGGACCCAGCAAGGGGGTGCATGTGGACCGCGAACTCTTCCCGCAAATGCTCGACCAGTACTACGCCATCATGGGCTGGGATGCCGCCACGGGAAATCCCACGCCGGGGAAACTCATGGAACTGGGGTTGGAGTGGGCCATGTGACCAACTGACCCGTGAATTCCACAGTGCCATCCTCGTAACGCAGGCGTCTCGCCTGCCTCGTGATTTGGCCGCAGTCCGCCGGCAAGGAAGACAACGCAGGCGAGGCGCCTGCGTTACGAAAGCCGCCCGATGTCTCATATTCCAGCTTAAGTTAGTGTCATTCTATTCTGTCCGCAAATTATCCCCCTATGTGGCCATGGGAGGGATGATAATCGTGGCCCTTAAACCGGCCTTTGAGGTGATTCCGGCGGGTGCCATGATTCCTATGGCCGTCGGCGGTCTCGCCTACACCGTCGGCGTCTTTTTCTACGCGTGCGAGCGCATCCCCTACAACCATGCCATCTGGCACGGTTTCGTCCTCGCGGGCACCGCAACCCACTTCTTCGCCATCCTGTTCTACGTCGTGCTTAATCCGGCTGCGGGGGCGTAGGGATGGCCCGTCAATCGGCCCCGCAAGCAAAACCGCCGTCCCGGCACTCCGGGACGGCGGTTCTGTTTCGTTGTTTCCTGGCTATCCCTTGAGCACATCCGCAATCGCGCCGCAGAGGCTGTCCATATTCGTCTCGGTCATGCCGGCCACGTTGATGCGGCCCGAACCGACAATGTAGAGGGCGTACTTCTCGCGCAGCGCGTTGACCTGGTCCTTGGTCAGGCCGGAGAAGGAGAACATGCCCTTCTGGCGCGTGATGAACGAGAAGTCGCGGTCCACGCCCTTGGCCTTGAGCGTGTCCACGAACAGCTTGCGCATGCCGTTGATGCGGTCGCGCATGTCCGTCACTTCCTGCTCCCACTGGGCGCGCAGCGCCGGGTCGGACAGGATGGTGGTGATGATGAGCGCGCCGTGGGCCGGCGGGTTGGAGTAGTTCGCGCGGATGGCCTTCTCCGCCTGGCTGAACGCCCGGTCGGCCGTGTCGGAGTCGCCCGCCACGAGGGTGAACGCGCCGCAGCGTTCGCGGTAGAGGCCGAAGTTCTTGGAGAACGAACTGCACACGATCAGTTCGGACACGGCCCGGCACAGGATGCGCAGGCCGGCCGCGTCCTCTTCCAGCCCGTCGGCAAAGCCCTGGTAGGCAAAGTCCACCAGCGGCAGCCAGCCGGCCTTGGCCGCGGCGGCGGCGATGGCCTGCCACTGTGCCGGTTCGGGGTCTATGCCGCTGGGGTTGTGGCAGCAGCCGTGCAGGAGCACGACATCGCCCGCGGGCACCTGCTCCAGCGCGGCGAGCATGGCGTCAAACGCGAGGCCCCTGGTGCCGGCATCGTAGTAGGGATGGTACTTGACCGCATGTCCGGCGGCCTCAAAGATGGCCTGGTGGTTGGCCCAGGTCGGATCGCTCATCCACACCGTGCATTTGCCGTGGCAGCGGAAGAGGAAGTCGGCCGCCACGCGCAACGCGCCCGTGCCGCCCGGCGTGTGCGCCGTGCGCGCGCGCTTGTCACGGCTGATGGCGCTGTCCGCGCCGAAGACCAGTTCCTGCACCGCCTTGCCGTAGGCCGGATCACCGGTCATGGGCATGTAGTTCTTGGTTGTTTCCTTCTCCAGCAGCGTCCGCTCCGCCGCCTTCACCGAATCCAGCACCGGCGTGCGGTCCTGGGCGTCTTTGTACACGCCCACACCCAGATTGATCTTCTCCGGCCGTGCATCCTTCTTGAATGCCTCGGTCAATCCCAGAATCGCGTCGGGGGGGGCCATTTCGAGCCGTTCAAACATGGCGCGGACCTTTCATCGTTGGGCGGTGCCCTGTTGCAAACATGCCGCAACGCGCCGACGCGCATCGCGGCGGGCGGATCATAGCGCATTAATGGAATTTGCGGCAAGGTCTGCAACGGAACCGGAATGCAGCTTCCGGTATTGGCCGCTCTCAAACGACAAGCGCTCCTCAGTGCCCGGAGCAGCGGTACAGGTAGAGATTCTGCATGCCCGGCAGGACGGTGCGCTGATACGCGATGCCGGATTCCTGCATGCGCTGTTCGAACTTCCGGCGATCTTCCAGGCTTTGCGGCCCTTCAAACACCGCCCACGCGGCCGGAGGCACGTGGGTCATTTCCCGCACATGCTCAATCACGCCGTCCACGGTGAGATGGCGCTTCAACGACGGTTGAAGTTCGGGGGCGTTGAACCCCAGCAACCGCCACAGGTTCCAGTCCTGCATCGCCACGTTTACACATCCGTTCTTGTCCGGTCGGATGAGCGCCGCTGCGCCGAGATAGTCGGGGCGCATGGGCAGCAGCATGGACAGTATGGAAAGGTACAGGAGCGCGCTTCCCATGGTGACCGGCATCAACAGCCGCAACAATGGCGCGCGAAACCGGGCGGCGGCGATGCCGCAGCACAGGTACAGCGCGGGCCAGACGTGCAGCACGTAGCGCGCCTGAAAGGCATGGGGTTTCCACAGCACTGCGGCCAGATAAAGACCCAGCGCGGGCAGAAGGAACCAGCACAACACGGCCGCGACCCGTTGCGCAAACATACCGTCTTCTTCAAGTCCCAAGAGCCGGCGGGGACGCCCGCGATCCCAGTAAGCAACGGCGCAGCACAGCAGCGCGGCGGCAAAACTGAGCAGGGCCAGTCGTGCTCCGGCCAGTTCCACCGGCTGGCGGTACTCCAAAAGGAGTTCCGTTCTTGGACTGACCGGTGCCTCGGCGTACTTGGGCGGAAATCCCACGGCCCAGCGGAGATACTCGGCCTCCTGCATGAACAGGGTGCTGACAAATTGTCCGTCCCGGCTCTCCATGTCGCCCTTTGTGAAGAACTCCAGCGGATTGCCGAAGCGCGGCACGGGCACGGTCGGGTCAGGCGCGGGATGAATCGTGGCCACCCACGGGATCAGCGTGGCCAGCAGCGCCGCCTGCACCGCCCCCCAGACCAGCAGCCGTTTGGGGTTGCGCCGCTCCGCCAGCAGCAGCCAGCAGCCCTGCCCAAGAAAGAGCAGCGGCGTGAACAGATGCGACCACAGCAGCGCCAGATTCAGCAGCCCATGGCCCGCCAGGGCGGCCCTGCTCTTGCGCTCCCGCCATGCGATGAGCAGCCACCAGGAGAGTATGGCCAGCAGCAGCACCATCGCATAAGGCCGCAACCCCCGCGCGTGAAAGACCTGGAACGGCGAAAGGGCCAGTAGCAGCGCGGCGGTAAACCCCGCCCAACGGCCAAAGAGCCGACGGCCAAGGCCGTACAGCGCGGCTATGGCGGCCGTGCTGAAGAGGACCGACAGTCCCCTTACCCACACGATGGAACCGGGCGACAGCCCCGCCCACAGATACTGGAGGGTGTAGTAGAACGGCACCATCTCCCAGTTCTCGACGCGCTGTTCGCGCAGGCATTGCAGCAGCGTCGGCACATTCAGATGGCCCGCGCTAAAATAGTCGTCCATCCACACCGACTCGGTGCCAAGCCCCCGCGCGCGCAGCCACAGCCCGAGCGCCAGCGGCAGCGACAGGTCCAGCAGAACCTGCGCGACGCGCCGCGGGCGGGAGGGCGGCACTTGCAGGGACGGTTTCTCTGTCACGTTACCGTGGTCCATGCCGGGTGAATTCCGTTGCTTTACGGCGGTCATTTGAACTGTTCGGGGTCCTGCACAAGAAGACCCTGTATCCCGTCATTCCCGCGAAAGCGGGAATCCAGTACGCCGGCGGGATTGACCCGCATTCCCCTGGAACCCCGCTTTCGCGGGGATGACGACGGGGCGATTATAAGCAAAACCGCCTCCGCCCGCGAACCGGCCGCAACAGTTGGAAGTGCGTCACGGCTTCTCTTATGCTTAACGCCAACACAGGAGGCACGGACAGCGCATGGGCACAGCATTCGCACTGATCACTTTGTTGGCAGGGTCAACCATGGCGGGCTTGCAGCCGCAGGCGGTCAACGGCGCCTGGGTGCAACTGTCGGACGGCGGCAGGGCCGTGGCGCTCCCGGGCGAACCGGAGGCGGCACTGGTGGTGACGCAGCCGCAGGGACGCACCCCCGTCCGCTATGGCGGCGCCGTGCAGAAAGGCGATCAACTGGAACTGACCGGCGGCACCGCACCGGGACTGAACCTGACCGAAAGCTGGCGGCAGCTCAATCCGGACTTGTTGGAGCGGACAGTCGCTGTCAAGGCCACCGCCGACGGGCGTTACTATCTCGACATGGCGTGGCGCGTGAACGGCAAGGGCTCCTGCCGCACGTTCCTGGGCGAGGAGACCGAAGCAAAGACCTACAGCCCAAGCTGCACCGGCCCGGGCTTCGGCGACAATGCCTGGCAGACCTTCCCCATGGTCGGCTATCTCATGGACGGTGCCTTTGTCGGCGTCATCGGCGATTCACCCGGCCTATGGGAGAACCGCAGTTTCATCGCCTGCGATCCCGCGCAGGGACGCTTCTCCCTTGCGACCGGCGACGGTTCGGCGGAACGGGTCATAATGATTCCCTTTGAGGTGGATGCGACGAACATTTACCGCACGCGTTTCGATGGATGGCAGCACATCGAGGCGAGGCAGACGCAGACCTTCACCAGTTGGCTCTTCACTTCCCCCGCGCGCGACCAGTACGGCGTCCAAATGGCCGCCCATCTGGCGCTGGCCAACGCGAAGGGGTTCAATGGTTCCGGGCTGGAGGCCATCCTGCGCAACACCTCTTACCTGCTGCTGCGCCGCAACATGATGCGGACCGAAAGCGACTACATCTTCATTTCCGGCGTGGGCTACGGGTGGAAGCAGTGGGTCAGCGACGGCTTCTGGATGAGCCGGGGTTTGGACGACCCGAAGTACGACGCCGAATCCAACATGGCCGTGTTCTACGAGCGCGTCAATTACGAGGACAACGCGCAGTACTTTCTGATCTGGTCGTACCTGGTCAAGCAGGCCGGCGGCACGCCGGACCCGCGCCTCGTCGCACGCGCTTACAGGTTTATCCGCGACCATGAGGTGGACGGCCTTTACATCCCGCCCCGGCTCACGCCGGACAAGGCCTACATGAAGACCTACCATGACCAGTTGCCCTATGACGACGATGATGCGCCCTCATCGAACCAGGGCTTCCACTGCGGCGCGCTCATGGCCGCCCGCGAACTGGGTTTCCCCGTCACCGACGCCGACATCGAAAAGGCCATGGCCGGATACCGCCGCATGTTCAACGATACCGGCGGCTACTTCGCCACCAGCCTGAAACAGCAGGACAACATCGGTCAGGACAGCCTCTATGGAGAGGTGCTCACCTATGCCGTCTTCGGGAAGAAACTGCTGCCCGACGACCTGGTAAAGCGCCATCTGGAAACCACCATGCACATCCAGTCGCCCTACGGCATGCGCGTCATTTCCAAGGCCAACGGCGATCTACTCCCCGACCACACCGGCGTCTATGTGTTCGGCGGTTCCTGGTTCCTCAACGACGGCGCGAACTACCTCGACGGCCTCATCCACGGCATGCCGTCCGACTGGGTGGACGACAAGCTGCTCTGGCGGTTGGAGAAGGAACTGGCGTGGATGCCCGCCTTCCACGAATCCATCAGCACCCTGACCGGCAAGCCCCACGGCCATCACCTGTACTCCTGGAATTCCGGTTTCTGGTGGCTGCGCCGCGAGGTGCGCAAACACATGGGCATGACCGATCCAGACCCGCTGGTACAGCGGCTCGATGAGAAGCTGGGCGTGATAAAACAGGACGGACATCTCGCCTACGACCCGGACAAGGCCACACTCCACACGCCGGGGAAATGAGCGTGTGGGACAGCCGCCCCCGGCTGTCAGCGTGACACAACAGTTCCAGGGACGACAGCCGGGGGCGGCTGTCCCACATTTCCGGGAATTGCCCGCCGCTCAGTAGCCGATTGCCAGCACGCCCAGCATGGCCAAGCCGATGACGAGTTTGGCAATCACGCCGCCAATGCGGCCCAGCGCGGCGCCTACGCCCGTTTGGATGGAGGCGCCCGGCGTCTTCTTGACGATAAGCAGTTCATAAATCGCCGCCCCGGCAAAAGCGCCCGCACACGCGCCTATCAGCGTGCCCACGATGGGGAACCAGGGCGTGCCCACGATGGCGCCCGCAATGCAGCCGACAAATGACGCGAACATGGCTCCCTTGCCGCCGCCGAACTTGGCCGCGCCGTAACCCGCCGCAATCATTTCCAGCACCTCGCCCAGCGTTGCCAGCGCGGCCAGGGAAAGCAGCGTCCAGATCCCGAAATGTTCAAACCCGGTGCAGAGCCACGCGGCGACGGCGGTTCCGAGGATCACCCAGTTGCCGAACAGGCCCACCAGGTCCAACGCCAGCCCTACAATGATTCCAAGCGTAAAGAACGTCCATCCGATGACGGCAAGAACAAGCGACATGCTCTTCCTCCGGCGGGTTTCTGGCCGACAAATCCGGCGAGGCATCCGCTCGTATGGACAAAAGTATAGCAGGGCGGAGCCACGGCTCCATACGGCGGCGGACCGAGAACGCCCGCAGTGACACGCATCCTGCTTCCTTGCAGTCAAACACAAGGAAATGGATTGCCTGGCAGATCCCACAGCATGGAAAGGGAACCGAGAGTGCGCGGAAGACGCTTTTTGACTGCATGCGGCCATGCCACCGCTTTTCCTCGCCGGGGTCATGCTCCGGGGGTCCGAAGTGCAACTTTGCGGACATGTGTGTTCCCAAGTGCAGCTTGGAAACAAGGGGCAGGGGCGCAGGAAAGACCGTCTGAGAACGCGGCCTTTCCTGGGCACGCCAATCTCCCGATTGGCAGGTCTTCGCGGCAAGCCTGGATACCCGCCTGCGCGGGCATGACGATAGGCAACGCCGGTTCTTTGGCCCCCTCACCTTCTCTTCCGAAACGGGTCTTCAGCTCGGTTTTCCGTTCTGCCACAGGCATCGCCGTCATCACCGGCCTGTGGCTGGCCCTCGTTTCTGTGGCCCACGCCCAGGAATCGCCCGCCTTCGACCAGTACGGCGGACTGAAGGACAGGAACTTCGGCCCCGGCAAGTGCTTCCGAACCCACAACGACGGGGAGCGCTGGTGGCTGGTCACGCCGGACGGCGGCGCGTTCCTGTCGCTGGGCGTGAACAACATCAATCCGGACGGGGACGTGGAGCGGGGCACACACCGGCAACCTTACCGTGAAACCGTGCAGAAGAAGTATGCCTCCGTGGAAGACTGGGCGGCCGCCACGCACGAACGCCTCCGCGCATGGGGCATCAACACGGTGGGCAACTGGAGCAGCGGGCATCTGCGCGGCAGGATGCCCCACGCGGTGGAGTTGTCCGTGAACCCGGGGGGGTGGGGAAAGGGCAAGGTGCCCGACTTCTTCGACCCGAAAGCGCAGGAGTACATCCGCCAGCGCGGCGCGGCAGTGGACGGCTACATAAATGACCCTTGGCTGATTGGCTACTTCCTTGACAATGAGCTGCCTTGGGCGTTTGATTATCGGCGTTATCCCAGCCTGTTTCCGGGTTGCATGGCCATGGCCCCGGAAGCGCCGGGTAAACAGCGGCTGGTGGAATTCTTCAAGCAGCGTTACGGCACGCTGGAGGCGCTTTCCAGGGTGTGGGATGTGAGACTGTCGGACTGGGCGGAACTGGCGCAGTTGAAGAACATGGCCGCCGTGGATTCCGCCAAGGCCGAAGCCGACCGCGAGGAGTTTGTTTATCTGGCCGCGCGCGAGTACTTCAAGGCGGCCGCCGAGGGCATCCGCTCGAAAGACAAAGACCACCTTATCCTGGGCTGCCGCTTCGTGTATGCCCTCGTGCCCGAACCGGTGGTGCGGGCCTGCGGCGAGTTCTGCGATGTGGTGTCCATCAACTACTATGAGGCCGGACCGGTTGGCGACGCGGCCCTCGGACTCACCAACGGCATTTCCATGCGCCTCCCGAGGGACCTGTCTTTTAAGCCGTTCTACGAAACCGCGAAGAAACCGCTGATGATTACCGAGTTCAGCTTTCGCGGCATGGACAGCGGCATGCCCAACACCTTCCCCCCCGGCTGGCTGCTGCAGCCGAACGTGGCCACCCAGCAGGACCGGGCCGACAAGTTTGAACACTGCGTCACCGCCTGGCTGTCAAAACCCTGGTTCGTGGGCTATCACTGGTTTGAATTTGTGGACGAGCCGAAGGGCGGGCGCTTTGACGGCGAGAACGGCAACTATGGACTGGTTAATCTGGAGGATGACCCGTATTCAACGCTGGTGGAACGGTTCACGAAGGTGAACCAGCGGGTGTGGGAACTGCACGCCGCGTCAGGCAGGTAAGAAAGAGCCAGCAGGAAGGCTGGCGCTCCCCGTGTTATCGGGCGGGCTTGTACCACTTGAACATGCGGGGAACACCCCGGTCTCGGTCCACATCGGAAAAGGAAACGGGCAGCGTGCCCTTCCGTTCCCGGTCGCTCACGTGGAAATGCAGATGCGGCATCATGCTGTTGCCCACGTGCCCGCTGGCGGCGATCGCCTGTCCCTGCGCCACCCTGTCACCCACGGCCACCCGGCTCCCGTCCTTCTTGATGTGCAGGTAGCATCCCAGCGTGCCGTCCTCATGGCGGATGACGACCTTGTTGTTGGGCCATTTGTATCCGTGGCCGTCATGCCCGGCAACCACCGTGACCACCTCCCCGGCCCGCGCGGCGCAGATATCCGAGCCCACCGGCATGGCAAAGTCATAGGCGAACTGCTCTCCTCCCCGGTGGCTGACCACGCCCCTGTTGCTCTGCACGCAGAGCCAGGTCTTGTCGGCGGGGTAGGGCAGTCGGTACGGGGAAGTTGCCGCAGGCGGATACTGGTCCAAATTCACGGGACCGGTGGCGAACCAATACGCCCCTGCGGCGATGACCATCAGCGCCGCCAGCGCGCCGCCAACTATTTTCAAGGTCACGGCCTTCATCTCCAAGTCCTCGCGCCTAGAAACACCTTATCCCCTGAATCGGGCAAAAAACAACCCGATACCCGGTTCCGCAACAGTGAAAAACCCCATACAACGGTAGGCTCTTGCGAAAACACTGATACACCAGGGCAGATATCCGGGAAAAGTCCTATTGAACTCGCCGGTTCCATATGGCACAATTTCGGTGATTTTTGGCCCGGTTTGCGGGTACCTTTCCCAGAATCCGGACGAAAAATGACGGAAGGCCCGTGAATTGTCTTTATTGATTTAATGGGTCCGTGTCCGGATAATCATAATCATAATTATGTAAGGGGAATATCCCTTTGGCGATGAGAGTTTTAGAAAAGAACGCTCTCAAAACCTGAATTGTCGTATTTTCGCAGTATACTCATGTTATCGCCCAGACTCCGGTAAACGAGGAATGTGCTTGAGAAGCGTCCGAACAGGAACTTTGCGGTAAAGTGAACCTATTTTACGTCTTCAGTTTCATCTGTCTCGCCGCCTGCATGGTGGGCGGCGGGCTGGTGTTTTCTTTTCTCATCGCGCCCCACCGGCCCGGTGCCATCAAGAACACCCCCTATGAATGCGGTGAACCGCCCATTGGTCAGGCGTGGATTCAGTTCAATGTGGGGTATTACCTGTTCGGCCTGATGTTCCTTATTTTCGACGTGGAAGCGGCGTTCCTCTATCCGTGGGCGGTGGCTTTCCGGCATTTGGGCGTCATCGGTCTCGTTGAGGCGGGCCTGTTCATTGCGGTTCTGCTGGTGGGCCTGGCCTATGCGTGGAAAAAGGGAGTGCTCGAGTGGGTCTGATGGTTGACCAGATACCGGGCATGGTGGAAAACTTTCCCGGCGGGTCCGTGCTGGTCACCACCATTGACCGCATTATCAATACGTCCCGGGCCAACAGCCTGTGGCCCCTGGGTTTCGGCACGAAGTGCTGCGCCATTGAAATGCTGATGGCCACGGGCGCCTCACACCAGGACATTTCCCGGTTTGGCGCCGAGGTGGTCCGCAACTCGACGCGCCAGG
>CALDSM010000046.1 GCA_937923585.1 uncultured bacterium | reverse complement strand
CTCTGTTGTGGCATGGTCTCCGGACCGTGCCACTCTTGTGACCGAAGGTCTCCTCGTCTCGCGATCCTTCGCGGCATTGGCTCTGTATCCAGAAGCGCTCTGTGCGGACGGCAATGGGATCCCGCGCGGGTTGCCAAAACCGGCGCGTGGCGGATGCACAACGAAAGGAAGAGGAGACCTTCGGTCGGAAGAGTGTGGTGCGGTCTGGAAACCACGCCACAACGAGGGGTTCCGGCGATCAGGGCTACTGCATGGAGTCCTTTGAGAGCCTGAAAACAACCACCTTCGACGCCTTCGTCTATGAAGAGAGAAGTTCGCGATGGTCTTCTGCCAGCAAGCGTCAGTAAACCATTGTCACCGAGAGAGTGCCCTGCACACCCTTCAGGCGAACAACCTCTTTTGCGGGATCGAAATCGCTCCACGGCTTACCGTTTACGGTCACGCTCTTGATGGGGAGCGATTTCGGATGGCGCAACCGCAGCCGCACTTCGGACGGCGCCTTTCGCGACGGCATCTCAACAGTCGCGCTAATCTTGCCGTGGTCTACGTCCGAGACAATCTCGTACGCGAACGCCCCGAACTGCGTCGGTGCGTTCTTCACCGATATCTTTTTCCCCTGTTCGAGCCAGGCGCGGGGCGTGCCGCGTGCGGCCCATAGCGTATCACCGTCCTCCATCACCAGCAGGTTGCGGAAATTCTCCATGAACCAGCCTGCGGTGCCGTTGTCGGGAGTGGTGCAGGGGTCATAGTTGCCGAGGTGCCAGTGCTCCCAGAGTTTGCCGTCGGCGCCGACCACGGAGGCGTAGGCGTTTTGCCAGAAGCGGAGGAAGTTCGGGATGTCGTCCTGCAGGAGGTAGATGTTGGCATTGTGCGAGGCTTTGGGCAGGATGACGAAGGGGTTCCAGAACCAGGCGTCGTCGGTCGTAACACCCCCCGGCCCTTCGGGCCACCCCCCTCCAGGGGGGACTAAGATGGGGCATACACCCCCCGGCCCTTCGGGCCACCCCCCTCCAGGGGGGACCAAGACTCCTGGATTTGTGGCAGGCGGGACGCCTGCGGTACGTTCCCTGAACTTCTTGCGCGCTTCCTCCTTTTCCTGCACGGCCGCGGCCGTTGTGCCCATCTCTTCCATCAGGTCGAGCGTGTCAACCATGCGCGGGTCATGGGCGCACAGGGCGGCATGGGGCTCGGCCAGCGGCAGCGCGCCCATGAACTTGTCGCAGTCGGGAAACTGCGGCGCGCCGAGTTCCGGCCCCGGCAGTCCCCGGCTGTAGGCCATGCGCGGAAGATAGCGGTGGTATGCGCCGTCGCGCCCGAGCCGCACGGGGGCCAGCGCCGCCTCGCGGTCCAGCGCGCGCCGCAAATCCTTCCGGAATGATGCCGCCTCCTTCCGGTATTTCCGGCCCGCTTCTCGGTCGAACTCCGACAGCGCGTCGGCAAAGCGCTGCAGTCCCTGAAGCGACAGCGCATTGTCCACGTAGTACCAGTGCCAGTCGCAACTGGGTATGGCGTAGTCGCCCAGCATGCAGGGCGGCATCAGCCCGTACGCGTGCATTTCACGGCGGTTGGGCACGTCCTTCATGTATTCGGTGCGCATGCGCACGAGCCAGTCCGCCGCCGCCGTCATCCGCGCGCGGTGCTTCTCGAACCATGCGCGGTCGCCCGTGAGGAAATAGCGCTCGGCCATGGCGTACAGCAGTCGGCCCGTTGAGGCGTGGGTGCCGTCGTGGCTGTAGCCCATGTCATGGCGCATGGCTGTCGCCCATTCGAGCGCGCCCTTCCCGTCCGAATAGTCGCCGTCGGGCTTCACACCGGGCGACTCCAGGAAGTGCTGGTAGACCTTGTCGGCCTGTTCGTGCAGGCCGATGAGGTCCATTTCATGCGCCACGCGGCCCACCTCAAACGCCAGCCCGCCCCACAGGTGCTGGCCCGTCAACTGGTTTGACGCCGCGCGCCACGCGGCGGTCCAATCCGGGAAATTCGGGGACAGACTACTCAATTCCTCTTGAGTACATTTCGCATGAGACGTGGATGAAGGAATTGAGCAGTCAGTCCCTGAGTTTCCTATTTCCACCTGCATGGGCGGATCATCCACCTGCGGAAACGCCGGCACGGCGGTGCCGTCCGGACAGGTCCACAGCCGCACCTCCTGCATCAACTCCTTCCACGATTCCGCCTCGCGGTGCTCGCGCGTCATTTGCCGAACGCTTTTGAGGCCCTTCGCCGCGAGTTCCGCGGTGAATTGCCGCGCGCTTTGTCCGCCGCCCGCCTTCGCCACAAACACGCCCTGATCCGGCATCCATACCGGCCCGTTCTCCAGGTCGCTGATACGGACCGTGAACCCGCCCGCCTTTGTCCGAACCGTAATGCGGCTGTCCAAACCCGGCCGCGCGCCCGACGCATACAGCACGGGCACTACAATGCCCCGCCGCTCCGCCTTGCCCACCGCCCGCGACCGCCATGCGTTCCTGCCGGACAGCGCAGTTCCCTTGCCTCCCGCCAGCGGTGCTGCCGGCCCCAGCATCGCCACCGAAGGTTCCAGCCACCCGTCGAAGCGTGCCTGCTCTGTTCCCGGCGCGAAACCCCATTCGATCTCCACGTCCATGCGCTTCCAGATGACCGTGTTGGGCCCGGTGACGTGGAGTTCGGGGATGGGGCAGTCCGGACGAGGCAGGCGGGACGCCTGCGATACGGGGGGCGAAGCATACACCCCCCGGCCCTTCGGGCCACCCCCCTCCAGGGGGGACCAAGCGTCGTGGACTTGTGGCAGGCGGGACGCCTGCGGTACGGGGGACGGAGCAGACATC
>CALDSM010000045.1 GCA_937923585.1 uncultured bacterium | reverse complement strand
CCACCGAGATCTACACTCTTTCCCTACACGACGCTCTTCCGATCTGCTGGCCTACCTGGCCGACCTGCGGCCGGACCGGCTTAAGAAACATCCGCGGCTGCGCGGCGCGCTGCTGGAGAACTTCGTGTTTCTGGAGCTGGTAAAGCAGCGCGGATGGAGCGCCGTGCGTCCGCACGTGCTCCACTTCCGCAACCATGACGGCCAGGAAGTGGATTTCGTCCTGGAGGCGCCGGGCGGACGCCGCATCGTCGGCGTGGAAGTGAAAGCCACGGCCAGCGTCTCCCCGGCGGACACGCACGGGATGGTGACGCTGTCCGAACTGGCCGGGGACGATTTCGTCCGCGGCGTGATCCTGTACGGCGGCGACACGGTGGTGCCCATCCGGGAGAACATCCATGCGGTGCCCCTGTCGTGCCTGTGGAAACTGACCGCCAACACATGACGCAATGCGGCGGCGGAAGGAGGCGAAATGAAACTCGCAGCAGTAATCATGGCTCTTTCCGCCGCCCTCTGCGTCGGCGCGCCCGCATCCGATTCCCCCTTGAACCAATTCGCCCTTGCCGACAATGTGAACCTGATGGACGAGGAGCATTTCGGCATCGTCAACGGACTGGCGACCGTGGGCGTGGATCATCGTCGGCTGGGCTCCATCAGCGGGTTATGGTCTCCGCCCTATGTTTCGTCCAACCTGCTGATTGAGCCGCGCATTGACGGCAAGGCCATTCCAACAACCGGCTATGCCTGGCTACCGTTCATGGTAATCGAACAGGGCACTTCCGGCGAACCGGACTTCTCCTGCGACATAACCCTCGCGGAAAACGTGCGCGGTGGCGTAATCTCCGTCTCCGTTGTGAACCGCTCTGACAAACCGGTGTCGGTTCCGGTCAGCTTCGCCGTTTCCGGGGGGCTGGCGCAAACCAACACCTGGGAGTTCGGACGGCCTGAAAGTGGGGGAGGGGCTTTGGCGATAGACGGCCATGCCCTGGTCGTGCGGTGCAGCAAAGAACCGTCACAACCGCTGGAACTCGCACCGGGTGCGACCGGGTCCGTGCATGCGGCGTTTGCTGTCGGAACCGAGGCGGAGGCGGCCGCCGCATGTGCCGACCTGCTGCGCGATCCGCGGGCTGCAACCGCCGCGGCCCGCAGCGCGTGGGAAAGGCGCGTGGATGACCTGTTCACCCGCCTGCCCCGGTTGGAGTCGGATGACATCGGACTGGTTGCCTGGTACAACCGGTCGTTGATGCATCTGCTGATGAACCGCTGGGATCTGCCGGGGCTGGTGTTGCGGCCCTACTACAGCACGGGCAGCGTGAAGGGTGGCTGCGTGTGCGACTACCTGTGGAACTTCGGCGAGGTCTGGGAGATTCTGCCGCTCTATGACCCGGCCGCCATGCGCGCGCATATCGCACAGTTTCTGCGCGGCGACATCACCAGGCACTTCGCGTTTAACCCCGTTACCGGCGAAGCCTTCGGCCCGTGGTACCCGGTGAACCAGGAAAAGATTATCGGGCTCATCTACTACTACGTGAAACTCACCGGCGACACGGCGTTTCTCGCCGAGACCGTCGGCGACAAGACCGTGCTCGACTGGGCCGCAGCCAACGCGCTGCACGGTGACGACGTGAACAAGCCCGTCGCCCTGATAGACTACGGGCCGTCAAACAGCCATCTCGAACTGCGCAGGGGCCTTCCCTACAACCATGTGATGCCGGACCTGAACGGGCGGCGCGTGATGAACTATCTCCGCGCCGCCGAACTCTGCGACGTGGCGGGAAGGCCGATGCCCGTGCTGCGCGAACGCGCCGCAGACCTGGCCAAAGTGCTGAAGAAGGAACTCTGGGACGCCGATCTGCGCTGGTTCCGCTTCCGCAATGACAAGGGCGAGCCGGACACACGCTACACGGTGCAGTTGTTCAAACTGTTCAACAGCCCCGTCCTCGACAAGGAAGAGGAGGCGGGCTTGCTGTCGCACTTGAATGAGAAGGAGTTCCTGTCCCAGTACGGCCTGCACAGCCTGGCAAAGCAGGACACCGCCTACGACCCCGCGGACGTGGACAACGGCGGTCCCGGCGCATGCACGTGTTTTCCGCCGCAAATCATGGAGCGCCTGTACAACAGCGGCCACGCAGCGGCGGCGGATGATCTGCTGCGGCGGGTGCTTTGGTGGGGCCACCGGCTGCCCTACTGGGGCGACTCGATTGTGGCGGACAAGGAGGATTACCGGCATGACACGCCGCTGCAATGCACACTGGACGGCAGTACGGGCGCGCAGGGAATCATTTTTGGCCTGTTCGGCGTCAAGCCGAACTTCGACGGCAGCGTGTCCGTGTCGCCCCATCTGCCCGCGTTCACGAAACAGATGGCATTGCGTGGACTGAAGATGCGCGGCAAGACGATGGACATTGAGGTGGAAGGGAATCGGTTCCGGGTAGAGACTGACGCGGCGACACAGGAAGGCGATATCGGACAGACGAACGTTATTCGCTAAACCACCAATATCACCGCGTCATTGAGCCTTGCCCAACCGCCCGCCGTCCACCTTGAGCGTCCCGTCCTTGTCGATCACCATCGGCACAATGGCGGGCTTCTGCACAATCGGCGCGGTCTTGTCGGTGCCGAAGAAGGTGGACCACCAGTCGCCTTTGGTGTCCTTGAAGAATGTCACGTGACCGCCGTCGGGTACCGCCACATATCGCGCGCTGTAGAGACCGTAAACGCTCTCAGCCGCGGCGACCATGCAGTCGTAATGGCCGTTTACGTTCTCCGCACCGGCCCAGTAGTAGCGGCCGTTGGCCTTGAAGAAGAACATGCCCTCATAGCCCACATGATCGAATGAGCCGGAACCAAAAATCGTCTCGCATAGGCTGGAGTGGTGTTTGGGATCGGGGTCCGCTGTCGCGGTCTTTAGCCAGTGATAGGGTTCCGCAAGGCCGGACATGTCGGGCTTCAGGCGCGCTATCTTCCCGCTGTGCCAGACAAAGTAGACTGTGCCGTCGTCATCCTCGAACAGCGATGCGTCTATCTCGTCGCCCAGCCGCTCCCCAGACTGCACGTCAACATAAGGCCCCTCGGGCTTGCCCGTGACGCTTTTCAGCAGGCCGCTGCCGGAAGTCTTGGGGGTGCCGTCCCATCCGGGCATGCTGTAGGTCAGCCAGAAGGAACCCTTCAGATAATGGATCTCCGGCGCCCACAGCGGCATCTTCTTTTCGAGATAAGGCTTGTGCCAGGGGCTCCCGCCGTAACTCCACACCTTCCCCAGAGCTTCCCAGCGCCTGAGATCGGCCGATTTCCAGAGGCGAATCTCGTTGTTGTAGCCGAAGAACGGTTCGACCGTGCCGGTGAGGTAGTAGGTGCCGTCGGGGCCGACACACACGGAGGTGTCGCGCAGGGGCGTGTCCACCAGACGTTGCAGGGGCAGTTCCGCCGCCCGCGTTGTACAGCCGGATAGCGCCATGAACCCCAGCAACACCGCAAGGACCCGCTTCATGTCTGCCGCCTATGCAACCTGCGGATGCACGATAACCTTCATGCCGTCGCGGGATTCCATGGCGGCAAAGGCGTCGTGTATCCGGGTGAGCGGGAAGGTGTGCGTGATGATGGGGTCCACACGGACAATGCCGCGCTCGATGAGTTCGACGGCAATACGGTGCTGGCGCGGCGTACTGCCGTGGGAACCCGTCACGAAGCACTCCTTGTAGTGGATGCTGTTGGACAGCACGCTCATGGGCCGCGTGTCCTTGGGCAAGCCGCCGAACAGGTTGACGTAGCCGCGGTGGGCGACCATCTCAATGGCCTGCTCGTGCGTCTCGACGGAACCGCAGGTGGTGATGACCACGTCGGGCCCCTCGCCGCCGGTCTCCGCTTTGCACCTGGCGACGACATCCTCCTCGCTGGGATCAATGTACACGTCTGCGCCGTATTTCTTGGCGATTTCCATGCGCTTCTTGCTGCGCTGCACGGCGATAACCTTCACCGCACCCATCGCGCGGGCGAGGTCAATCATCATGCAGCCGATGGGCCCCATGCCGATGAGCACCACGGTCTTGCCGAGCGACATGTTGACCAGTTCGAGCCCGTTGATGCCGCAGGCGAGCGGCTCGGCCAGTGCGGCCTGGTCGAAGCTGATCTTGTCGGAGAACGGCGTCAGCGGCCCCTCGTTGATCAGCAGCGGCGTGAGTTCCATGTACTGCGTGAACGCGCCGGGAATCTGGTAACCGACGGCATAGTTGATCTCGCAGTTGTTGCCCTTGCCGTCACGGCACCAGCGGCACAGTCCGCAGGGCACGTCGGCGCCGACGGCGATGCGGTCGCCCTCCTTGAAGCGCGTGACGTTCCTGCCGACCTTCGCGATCACGCCCGCCGCCTCGTGGCCCATGACGGTCGGAAACTGCACCCGTGGGTTGCCGTGGTGCAGAATGCGCACGTCGGAGCCGCATATCGCCACCGACTCCACGCGCAGCAGCGCGGCGTCGGGGCCAACCTCCGGCATTTCGAAGTCGCGGAGGACCAGCGTGTCCGCCGCTTCAAGCACCGCCTTCAACATTGCAGACCCCTTTCTTCACTTCGCCTTCTCAAATTCAATTTCAAACGAACCGGCGGTCATCGGAAACACCAGCCACTTCTCGTCCATGGCGGCCGGCTTGACGCGCGCGCCGCCGACCTTAACTGTTTTGGCCTTCCAGCCGGGGGTGAGGGCCACGTAGCCGCAGGTATCGGAGGCCAGCGTGTCGTTCATGTCGCCGCGCAGCACGCCCTTCTGCTCGTCCCACGCCAGGTGCTTCAGCTTGTCCAGTCCGAAACCAAACCCCTGCGACACGCCCATGAAAGTCGGACGCGTCAGTTCGGGGCACAGTCCCGTTATGGTCATCGCCGTGGCCGCGGGCACCGCGCCGTCCTTCGGCACGCTCACCTTGTCCCCGTCGGGCGACCACGCAAAGGTCGGTATGGCGTCGCTCGGGTCGGCCTCCTTGATGTTCCAGGCGGAGGCGCCGTTGAAGGCGATCACATTGGTTCCGACATAGCCAATC
>CALDSM010000044.1 GCA_937923585.1 uncultured bacterium | reverse complement strand
ACGAGATCTGATCGTGACTGGAGTTCAGACGTGTGCTCTTCCGATCTGGCCCAAGCGGCGGTTATACCGTCATCTTCCTAGCGGCGTTGGTGTGCGGCATGGCCAGCAACTGGTATCTGGTGCGCACACCCGAACCGCGGATGCCCGCCCCCGACGGCGACGGCTTCTTCAAGGCGCTCCGCGCGCCTCTGCGCGACCACAATTTCAGGAAGCTGCTTTACTTCCTCGCCTCCTGGAATGTCGCGCTCAACTTCTCCACGCCCTTCTTCTCCGTATACCTGCTCCAGCGGCTCGGGCTCAGCATGTCCTGGGTCATCGGCCTCACCGTCTTCAGCCAGCTCGTCAACGTGGGCTTTTTCCGCTACTGGGCCGCCATGGCCGACCGCCTTTCCAGTAAATCGGTGCTGCTCGTTGCGCTGCCGCTCTACACATTTTCCCTGCTCATCTGGCCCTTCACCAGCATGCCTGACCGCTATCTGCTCACCATCCCGCTGCTCGTGCTGGTACATGTCGTTGCGGGCATCGGCAACGCTGGCGTGACGCTCTGCGGCGGCAATCTTGCCTTCAAACTCGCCCCATACGGCCAGGCCGGCGCCTATCTCGCCATCAACGCCCTCGTCACCGGCATCGCCGCCACCGTGGCGCCCATAATTGCCGGCCTCGCCGCCGATTGGTTCACCGCCAAGCATATCGTTTTGACCATCAAACTTTCCTTCATGACCGCCGCCGAAACAGCCGGCGAAGTCCCCGCCATGAACATTGCCGGCCTTGACTTTGTCTTCCTGATAGCCTTCCTGCTCGGCCTCTACGCCCTGCACCGCCTCCTTTCCGTGCGCGAAAAAGGCGCAATCAAAGAATCCGAAGTGCGCCAGGAAGCCTTGGCCGAGCTGGTGCGCAACCTCCGCCAGATCTCCACGGTAGCCGGCATTAAGCAGGTCTTCGTCTCCCCCTTCACCCTCATGCGCAACCAGGGAAACCAGGATTCCCGCCTGGGCGACTGAGCAAACGCCGGGGCAGGCGCCATTATGGGTTGCGGCGGCAACGACACCGCAACCCACATAACTGCCCAGGTCGCCTATTCTTCCAGGAGCATGACGGCGGACAGCGGTTTGAGCGCCACAATAAGGCGCCCCTCATTCTTGTGGGCGGTCGCATTCTGCGTGTCGCGCACATCCTCGACCAGGCCAAGAGAACCTTTGGCGCCATCGGGAACTTCAACCATCACCTCCTGAGACTCCGGCGTGTAGTTCACCAAGAACTGCGCCCGCTTCCCGTCGTGCTCCCACCGCGACGTGAACACCGACCGGAAATGAATCTGCTGGTTGCGCGGGGTCTGCATTGGAATGTCATGGCCGCCCGCAACCGGCCACGGCTTCAGCATCCGCCCGTAGAGCAGATACGGCTTGCCCGCGCCCTGCCGCCACGCATTCAGGTTGCGCATCAGCGTGACCACCGACTCGTGGTCCGGTCCCTGCGCGTCCCAGGAACCGCCCCACTCCCAGCAGAGTCTGCCGCCGCCCTTGAGGATGGCCGTGAGCAAATCGCCCTGCACAAAAGACATCGCAATGCGCTGGTGCAGGTTGAGCGGCGACTTGGCAACGTCCACAAACGCGCTCACCGCGTTCTGGTTGCCCATGAAGTTGTTCAGATACTCGTGGTTCACATACGCGTAGGCGGGCACGGGCGTGCCGGCGTGCAGGTTGAGGTGAAAGCGGTTGTCGTTGAAGAGCAGGTAGGGAATGAACGGCTCGGCGGCGGCCGCCTCGCAGCCGATGAGCGTCTTCCTGCCGCCGCGCGCCACCAGTTCCTGCAGCCGGCGGTAGATGTCCATCATCGCATTGTTCTGCCAGATGCCGGGACCGGAGGGATGGCCGTGGGTCTTTGCATAGCACCGGTAGCAGGAACCGCCGAGGTTCTGGTCGAAGTACTGCATGTAGTCCACGCCCGACGGCAGCACTTTTGCCACCTCATCGGCCACGATGCTCTTCACCCACTCGTTGGCCGGGCACATGTCGTAGCCGATGCGCTGCGCGTTCGGACCGGCGCACACACCGTTTTCGGCCGGCTTGCCGTCCGGCGCCTGCGTGACGATGTCCGCGAGGTGCAGTTCCTTGAATTCCTCCTCGCGGGTGAAGGTCGGGTCCGTGTTGCTTCGGATGGTATAGCCCGTGCCGCTTGCATACACGCCCGCCAGGTTGCCCCTGGCGTGCAGACCCTCCACGAATTTCAGAAAGTCCTCCGCGCCGCCGTAGGGCGGCCAGCAATAGGGCGGTGCCCAGGGCGCGCTCCCCTCCCAGTGCATGAGCAGGGCCAGCACCTTGCTGTCGAACTGTTGGGACAGCGACTCGAGCACCGGCAGCGCCCTGGTGTAGGGGAAGTACTCGTTGGGCGTCATGTCGCCCAGGTCCTTCGTCCCGCGCACGGGATAGGTCACGATAACGGGCGACTGCTCAAACCAGTCGGGCAGCGACGGGTTCTCCCCCAGCTTTGGCGGTCGCGGCATGCCCGACTTGTCCAGCCACGTGCGGTAGCGGTCCGCCGCGTCGTACCAGTCCCCCTGGAACACGCCGACCACCATTTCGTAGGGCATCGCATAATGCCTGTCCCACACCGGCCCCGGAAAGAGCCGGTAATCGAGGAAAATGCCGCCCGCCGGATGTGCATGGTACTCGATGCCCTTCGGGTGCGACTGGGCGTCATGGGAGGCAATGTACAGCCCCGCCTGCGGCGTGTAGTACGCCATGAACTGCATCGGGCAGGAGGAGGGATACAGACCCAGCCATCCCATCGCCGGATGCTCGATGGGCCGCCACTTCCACCAGAAACTCTCGCGAAGCGCCATGTCCTCCACCTCCACCCCCTCCATGCCCGGCCAGAACAGCTTCGCGTCGCCGCCCGTCCCCTTCAGGTCATTGGGTGTGACCACGGTGGGAAAGTCAATGTGCTCCAACGGCAGTCCTGTGTCGTTGTCCACCGATAGCGACCAGTACGTGTTCGGATCATCCTTGGGGCAGCGCACCGTCACCCGCACCGACACCGGTTTGCCGTCCAGTTCGGCAAAGTCGAGCCGCAGCACCGTCTCGCCGTTATCGCCCTCAACGCGCTTCGCCGCAAAGGATTTCGCCTGCAGCGCATTCAGGTCCAGCATGCCCGCATCCGCCTGACGAAAACGCAGACTGAACAGGGGGCGCGCCGCCGAGCCCTTCTGCACCAGTTCCCGGCCGTTCGAAGTCAGGGAGATCAGGTCACCGTTGCCGCCGTCCAGTTCCATACGGTAATGCGAGTTTGTCACCACCAAAGGCTTGTTTTCCTCCGCCTGAACAAAAGGCACAATCGCCGCCAAACAGGACATGGCCACCAATGCTGAAGTGTGTCCGAGATTCATCGTGTCGCAGCTCCTTCGGATTGGGATATTCATATACCCGTGGCAATACCGTAGCATGAACAGGCGCTTGAGGAAAACGGCGCAGGCGCGGGTTGCCCCCGTTACTCGGGGCAAAACAGGGGCGCACAGCGCACGCCGGGGGGATTCTTCATAGAGGCGGGAATGTGCCGGCAAGGAATCGGCCGGCAAGGCGGGCGTGTTAACTCAACTGTCGTTGTGAGGATATGGCAGGCCTCACACTTGAATTGGAGATTGAACCATGACAACTCAAGTGGCAGTGAACACACTGAACGGACTCGATCTCGGCGTGCTGCGCGAAACCGTGGAAGCGGTCAAGCAGAAGCCTGAACTCGGAAAATGCCGGTTCCGGGCGAGCAACACATGGATCGAAGGAAGCCAAAACCGCACCACCGTGTCCGGTTTTTTCGCCGCTGGGGAGGAAAGACAGCACCGGAAACCCTTCAACATGCAGGCGGACGAACCGCCGATGCTTGCCGGGCGGGATGAGGCACCGAACCCTGTTGAACACCTGCTGCACGCCCTGGCAAGCTGCGTCACAACCAGCCTTGTGGCCCATGCGGCCGTGCGCGGAATCCCGATCAAGGCGATAACATCCGAGTTGGAGGGTGATATTAACCTTCGCGGATTCCTCGGACTTGCCGACGACGTGCCGAAGGGTTACACGAATATCCGTGTCAAGATCAAGGCAAAGACCGACGCGGAAAACCTGAAACAGCTCGAGGCGCTGGCCCGGTATTCACCCGTGCTGAACACCCTTACCATGGGAACGAATGTGGGCATCAAAATAGAACCGGCGTGACGCCAGGCTGCATCGCACGTTTCGGTTTGACGGATGGAAGGCGGGACCGGGTATGGGCTGCGTCCAACCTTCAACGTGCCCGTCAACGCGAAGGTTATTCCGCAACCGCGGAGACATCATAGACATCCGCTTCAACGACGCGGGCGTTCAAGAATTGTCCCGGTTCCACATCGGCGCGGTGTCGGAGACGAATGATGCCGTCCACTTCCGGGGCTTCCGAATCGCTCCGGCAAAAAGCAACGCCGGCACGCGCATCCACGGAATCGACGAGCACACGGACGTTGCAC
>CALDSM010000043.1 GCA_937923585.1 uncultured bacterium | reverse complement strand
CGGGGTGCTCGTGATCCACGATGTTCACGTCAAAGGGACCGTATGCGTTATGGCCCCGGAACTGGGTATTCCAGATGCGCCCGGAATACTGCACGAAATCTTTCCATTCCTGGAAAGCGCCGCAGCCGAAATGCGCGATGACCAGCCCCCCGCCGTTGTTCAGATAGTCGCGCAGGCCGTTCCAAACGGCCTCGCCCAGCGGCAGGCGTTCGGAGTAGTTCTTGAAGTGGAGGAACACCGCATCGTAGTGGCTGAGCATCGGTGAGCCGAGGATGGCGGGGGCTTCGGTGATGGACACCTCCAGGCGCGGATCTTGGCGGAGCGCCGACGCCAGTTCGGGGGCCGTCTCGCGCCAGCGATGGCCGGGATAGTCGTCGCCGGTGACAATAAGCACCCGTTTGTGTGCGGGTTCACCGGCCTTTTGCAGGAGCTGAACATTGCTGACGACCGCGTTCGGGCCGGTTTCGTGGCGGATTTCCAGCAGGCACTTGCCGTCCTTCACGTAGGCGGGCTCTACCGGCAGCATCATGGTGGCCCACGTGGGTTTGTCGGCAAAGAAGGCCTTGGCGGGGGTCGAAGGCAACACACACTTCAGCGCATCAGCAGACGCTCCCATATAGATGGACTGGGTACGGCCTTTGTCGTCCGCATCCCACCACGTCACGGCAAGAACATATTCCATCTTGTCGGCCAAGCCGGCGATTTGGACTGTTACAGTTTTGTCGTCGCTGACGGCTTTGTCCATGGGGCTCTCGACACCGGGGAACGTGATCGGCTGTCCTTGGACGACGGTCAGTGCCGGACCCTTCTCTCCCGCTTTGTCCAGTGAGGCGACGGAGGAGTAACCGTTGGGCCAGTTGGGATTGTCTTGCGCCCGTGCGAAGCAGGGAGCCAGCGCGGTCACTAATATCCAGACTGCGAACGTCGTGCATTTCATGGTGCAACCTCATGTTTTCCAACGGCCAGGGCGTATTGATGAATGGGTCACTCGTGAAAATACACCCATTTGCCCACCGGTTCAATCCAGCCTCCCCAGTAGTGCTTTTCGTAATTGCCCGTGGGCCAGTAGATGAATTCGTCCCAGTTTAGACCACCGCGGGGGGTGTTCACGCTTACCACATAGGGGATGGTGTCATCCCCCTTTCGGTAAGTGAAATCGGGATAGCCGGCCAGGCCCGTCTTGGGCATTTCCTTTAGATAGGCGGGGACAAAATCTTCGACACATTCCGGATAGGCGCCATTGTCACGGTGAAACGCCTCCACCGCATCGATGATTGCCTGTCCTCTTTCGGCCACAGGAGTAAACACTCCGACAAAGTCGGTCCTAAACAAGAAAGGGGACAAGACCGAGACGAGCGATCCTAAGAAGACGAGTAGCACTCCGGCAAATAAATACAGCAGCGTCCCTTTCTTTCGCTTGAAGAGGAGTATCACCGCTATGATCAGGAGAATGACAAGGGAGAGCAGGAGACAGAATATCGCCACGAGTAAGGAAACACCCGAATAGAATTGCAGCGCGAAGGCATCGTCTGGGTTAATGGCACCGGGACGCCAGTACGGGGCGTGTTCTCCGAGATAGAACAGCACGGCGGGTGCCATTGCGAATAGAGCAAAGCCCCCCCCCAAGAGGAGCACATTGTGCAAATCAGGCTCGAGCCCGACTTCCTTCTTGCTGACATCCCCTGCATCGTCCGCAACTTCATTCATCCCAACCCTCCTTGATAAAGAGACCTTGCATTCTAGCATACGGGTCTGGCAAGTCGCGCTTGAAGTTTGTCAGAGTATTCTGGCGGGGTCTGCGTATTGTCACAAGAGGGTACAATACACCCCCAGCCCTCTGGGCCACCCCCATCGAGGGGGGACCAAGGTCACGCATTCGGTACCCTCCGTTTCGCTTCGTTGCACTGCGGGCACCCTACGGCTCGGGTCAGTCCTTTTCTTCCGGAATGCCCAAGTTGTTTAATGTAGCTCTCAGCCATGCCAAGGAGCGCTCGATCATGGGGCCGCCCTGGCCCTCGCATTCCATGCTGAGCGTTCCGGTGTAGCCGGTGTCGCGGAGGATTTCGAGGCAGCGGCGGATGTTGCCGGCGTTGACGCCGTCGCCGATGGCGCACTGGCTTACGGCGATGCCGGTCTGGTCGCCGCGGACGGCGGCCGCGAGCGATTCGCTGACATCCTTGACGTGGACATGGGCGATCTTGTGTTTGAACCGTTCGCAGAAGGCCACCGGGTCCTGTCCCGCGATGAAGCTGTTGCCCGTGTCGAGGTTCATGCGGAGCAGCGGGCTGTCGCAGAAGGCGAGCATCTCCTCCATGCGGTCGGGGTTGGTGGTGAAATAGCCGTGTACCTCGATGGTGATGGTGACGCCGTAGGCCTCGGCTGTTTCCAGTATCGCGGCGTAGGTTTCCTTCATGCGGGCCATGGCGTCGTCGTCGGCAAGGCCTGCGGGCTTGTGCAGGCCGTCGGTGGTGGCGACGCGCGCGGCACCGGCGTGCTTGGCCCACGGGATGGACTTGAGCACATAGGGCAAGCCGCGCACCGGGCCGTCCACGCCGGAAAGCGGATAGGCCGCGTCTATCTGGGAGAATTGGACACCGTACTGCGCCATGCTTTGCCGGAGCAGGGCCGGGTCTTCATACAGCGCCACGTGGGGCTGATAGCCCAGGCCGTGAATCCAGCTCACCCCGTCAATGACACCGCACTCGATGCGGTGCACGTCATTCTTTTGCGCCCATTGCAGGCATTTTTCAAAATTCCAGTAGGAACCGTTGAAGGCGTCGGTATGGAAGCCAATCCGCATGGTGCCGCTCCTTTCCGCAGGGCATGTCCCGCCTGACCGGGGCCATTATTCTTCATTCGTGGCGCGGAGTTCCAGCTAAACCCCACGCCGTCATTGCGAGTGAAGCGAAGCAATCTCTTGAAACCACGGCCCAAATCCGGGTCATCGCGAGCAAGAGATTGCTTCGCTTCACTCGCAATGACGGCGTGGATATGGAGGCTTGGTCAGACCTTGGTCATCTCGAAGCAGGGCACTTCTTTGACCTTCTGATCCGCACTGCGGAATGCGTCATCCTGCTCCAAAAGCCAGCGCAGGCCGTCGGTCAGTACCTGTTTGGTGTGCTCCACGTTTATCCCGACGTGGTCGCTGTCGTACCAGGTAATCTTCTTGGGTTCTTTGGCGGCATCCTGCAGCGCCTTGCCCGCCCTGGCGGGAACCATCACGTCGTACTTGCCGTTTTGGAAATAGACCGGGGTCGGTGCGATGCGGTCCGCGTAATGAACCGGGTCGGCGGCGCCGACGAAATAGCGGGCGGCGCAGGTGATCACCGTGATGAAGGGCCATACGGCACACTCCTGCAATGCAGTCAGTTTGGGCAGCGGCGGCTTTTCGGGGTTGATGTTCTTGCCGTCAATCAGGTGGAGCAGCACGGCCAGGCCGATGTGGTTGGCGTAGGAATCAAACAGGACGCTGAAATCGCCGCCGCCGTACGTGAGCACGCCCGCGCGGATGCGTTTCTCCCTGGCCAGCACCGTGCTGCCCGTGACGGCACCGTAGCTGGCCCCCACGAGATAGATGCGCTCCGGGTCAATATCGGTTCGGGTCAGCAGGTAATCCACGAGCCGCCGGGTTTCGTTGACCGTCTTGGCCGGGCGTTCCTGGAACGCCCGGAGATACTTCAGGATGGGCGACTTCTTGGGCAGTTTGCGCTCGCCCTGCATGTACTGATCGAAGCTGACGAATGCGAACCCGCACTGATTGAAGGGGGATGTGATCTGCCGGAGGAAACTCTTGCTCTGGCCGATCCCGTGCAGGAAGATGACGACGGGCAGCTTCTTCTCCGCCTGCTTCAGTGGCAGCGATATGAGCGCGGGCACTTTCTCGCCTTGGAACCCGTCGAAGGTGAACGCCGTGATGGCGTGTCCCTTTTCCGGGACTTCCTTGTTCACTTCCTCGGTGTTGAGAAGAACCGCGTTGAGCGGGGCGTTGGGGGCGTAATTGTCGAAGTAGCGCGCGTCCCAGTAAGTCTTGTGCGCCCATGCCAGCATGATGAGCACCAAGAGAACGCCCGCCGCAATGCCAACGCGTTTCTTCCACATAGATGTTCCGTTTCTGTCGCGCGGCGCTTGCTTCACGCTCGGTTTCTGCCGGCAACGGGCGGAATTATTCTTTATTCTTGATGACGACTTCCACCTTGTCCTTGAGCGCGTCCTGAAAACGCTTTGCATCGTCCGGACCGCCGACAATGCTTCCATAGTGCATGGGAATGGCCACTTGCGGCTTGATGTCGAGCGCGGCCTGAACCGCCTCGTCGGCGGTCATCACATAAGTGCCCGACACCGGCAGTAGCGCGATGTCCGCCTTGATGTCCTACATCTCGGGTATCCGGTCGGTGTCGCCGGCATGGTAGATGCGGATATTGTCCAGCGTGATGATGTACCAGATCGGAAGAGCACACGTCTGAACTCCAGTCACGATCAGAAATCGTATGCC
>CALDSM010000042.1 GCA_937923585.1 uncultured bacterium | reverse complement strand
TACGAGATCTGATCGTGACTGGAGTTCAGACGTGTGCTCTTCCGATCTCTGGGCATTGGCATGGCCGCGCTCGACGACGTCTATATCATCCAGTCCCGCGGCGCGCTGCTCCCCGAAAACACCGTGGATCTCTGTTCGCGCGAGTTCGCCTTGGACGCCAAGGCCTCCTGCACCCTGCAATGGGCGGTCTACCTCAACGGGACCGGTGACTATTTCGACCTGATTAATGCCATCCGCCGCGATGAGCACCGGAACGACGTCACCGTGGAAGGCGCGTTGGGTTTCATCCCCGGTTCCCAGCAGAAACGCGGTGCGGAAATCGTGCCCGGCGACAGCGCCTACTACAATATTCGGAACCTGCGCTATTTCACCTCCGCCTGCCTCTCCTGGTGTACCGACGACCCCGAAATCTCGGTAGAGGGTATCGAGTTCATCGAACACCCGAAGGAACGTCAACAGGTTCGCGCCATGATGGACGCGCTTCACACCGTCCGCCCCGAAGTGAGGGGCATGTTCCACATTGCCCACCAGCTTTTCGCCACAAACCGGCCCGACGAACACTATCCCGATTCCAAAGTCATAGATGCCCGGGGCAATCAAACCGTCTATCCGAATGACTACGCCAACAGCAGTTATTTCTCCCGCGCGCGGTACGAGGACAACTGGCGCTGGTGGATTTACTATCCTACGCTGGAAAACTCCTTCGGCAAAGCCCTGCTCGACAGCGTGGATGTCATGATGGACGAAATGGGAGCAAAGGGCGTGTTCGCCGACGGGTTTCTCTGGGGCTACGGAGGCGAATACACCTACGACCGCTGGGACGGCCACAGCGCCGACATTGACCCGGAGACGCATACCATTGCGCGGAAGAAAGCCTCCGTGCTGCTCGTCAGCCAGGACGCCATGATAGCCTGGTGCCGCAAGATATGGAGCAAGGGCGGCACCGTGATCGCCAACGGCATCGTGCCCACCCGCACCATCTGTTCCGTGCCGATTCTCACCGACAAGGAAGTCACCGAAGGCCCGGACGTGCCCCTGTTGCCGACCCCCTGCACCTTGGGCAATCCGGGGGCTTTCAAATCGGAGCGGGACGTCTACCGTGACGTGTTGAGCAAGCTGCGCTGGGGCAACCTGTACTTCTATTATGGCGAGCCCGCGCTGACCCACTCCTCCGCGCCTGCCCGGATGTACCCCATTACGGTCCAGGAAATTCACGCCGGATGCGTCAAAGGGAAAGAACGCATCGTTACCCTGAACCCCGGCGTCTATGGCTGGCCGGACTCTCGCGACCTGCATTTTGCATACCGCTACGATTCCCGCGGCCGCCAGATTGACCACGGGTACATCACGACCGCGGATCAAAGTTCCGTCCGCACCCGCGTGGAACTGGCAGACCACGAAATGGCCATACTCGTGCGTATTCCCGTCCAGATCGAAACGACGGATCCCGTCAATCTTACGGTCCGGCGTTACGACGACGGCGGAATGTCCATGGTGCTTAACGGTCGTGGCACCGCCCGAATCATCGCGGGCGGCGAAGAACGCACCGTCGTCCTGAACGGTCCCGTGGAGGTTTCGCTGCCGCGGAAATAGGGTGGGTTGATTCTTTCCGCCAATACGGCTACGATTACCGCAGGCACCAGGGGCGCCATAGAGGCTCGGCCGGAAGCGGTTGTGAACCGCCTGTTGCGCCCCGAAAACGGAAAAGGAGTCCTCACATGCGCAACCGGGTTTCAGCCATTTTGTTCGTAATGCCGGCATTGGTCTTGTCAGTGTCGTATTCGGCAGTCGGATGGGAACATCACCCGTTGTTTACCCGTGCGGTGGCCTCCACTATGCCCGAGGTGACGGGCGCCGCTCCGGTGGCGGCAACATCCCTGGAATCGTTCCTGATCGCCGTTGAGTCTGATCTCGTCACACTCCTGAACGAAGAGGAAGCCTGGGCCAGGGCCAACATGCCGGCCTACAAGTCGCGCCCGGACGCGCTGGCATTCCAGGCGACCGGCACGCCCGGCGACATCGTGGAGCGGTTTCTCAAGGCCATCCGTGTCAACCCGAACATCAAGACGCCGCTCTACACGAGTCCGCTGTCCGCCGCCAAGTTCTCCCCCAAACTCATCATGCCCTCCTCAGATGTTTCCATCCTTCAGGATCTTTCAAGCCTGGAGGTGTTTGACTTCCATCCGTTGGCCGCGGGCGATCCCGTCGCACCCATTGAGGTGATCGCCGCCGCGAGCAACGAGCCCGATTACGGCATGGACATCGGCCTCTTCCAGGACAACAATACCGCCTTTGGCCAGGAATACGGCTTCGGCGTGCAGCCTTTTGGCAATCCCAATCTGGATTATGGCACCCAGGCCCCCTTCCATATGGGTTTCTATCACGAGTCTTGGATCATCTACCTCTTCGCCTCATTCCTGAAAGAGTGCTACCCTGAATACAGGATTCACATGGCCAAGTCGCTTTCCGAATTTGCTTTCAGCCATGGCCAGGATTACTGGGGCTGGCGTTTCATGGGTTGGGGAGTGCATTACCTGGCCGACCTCTCCCAGCCTTACCACACCGCCGCGCTCCCGGGCTACACGACCCTGCAAATGCTCTGGGTCAACATTCTGAACATGCTGGGATTTCCCGACGCCCAGGCCAACGCGGTCCAGCTTGCGTCAAACCGCCATGTTGCGCTTGAGACTTTCCAGGGAATTGTTTTGGAGAATGCCGTCCGAAACAACGACATTCAGGACCCGACGCTTGCCGCATTGCTCGCGTCCCGGACAATTCCGGCCTACACGGACAGTGCCCCCCGTTCTTGCCTTACTGCCGCCACCCACGCCTTGACCATGAAAATGAACAAGGCCATTCGGAAGTACATGCCGGCATATTACGTCAACAACCCGTCGGTGGAGTTGGGCGACATCCCGGAGCGGCGCGAGATCATTGACATGATCGCGGCCAACCACGGACCTGATGGCGTAACCGAGATGGGTG
>CALDSM010000041.1 GCA_937923585.1 uncultured bacterium | reverse complement strand
GGCTTTATCCTGTCTATCCTGTCCATCCATGTTCAAGGCAGTCTTTCTTCTTCCGCATCCCGCCGGTCCAGTTCGGCGAGGTATTCCCGGATACGCGCCTCGTGGCCGCGGTCGGTCGGGTGGTAGTAGGCGCCGCGGGGCACGCCGTATTCCTGGGTGACATAGCCGCCCTCGAAGTCGTGGGCGTACTGGTATTCCCCGCCACGGCCCAGGCGCTTGGCGCCTGCATAGTGGGTGTCCTGCAGGTGCGTGGGCACTTCGACGGTCTTCTTCTCGCGCACGTCCTTGAGCGCGGCGTCAATGGCCAGATAGGCCGCGTTGCTCTTGGGGGCCGAGGCGACGTACGTGGCGGCCTGGGCGAGGATGATGCGCGCCTCGGGCATGCCGATGAACTCGCTGGCCTGGGCGGCGGCGTTGGCTACCACTATGGCCATGGGGTCGGCGTTGCCCACGTCCTCCGACGCCAGAATGCAGATGCGCCGCGCGATGAACCGGGGCGTTTCGCCGGACTCGATCATGCGGGCCATCCAGTAGACGGCGGAGTCGGGGTTGCTGCCCCGCATGCTCTTGATGAAGGCCGAGGCTGCGTCATAGTGCTCGTCGCCCGCGCCGTCATAGTGGAGCATCTTGCGCTGGATGGACTCCGCGGCCACTTCGGCGGTGATATGGATGCGGCCCCGTACCGCAGGCGTCTCGCCTGCCTCGGGCGGGGTGGTGAGCAGCGCGATCTCCAGCGCGTTCAGCGCCCGCCGCGCGTCGCCCTCGGCATACCGGGCGATGTGCGCCAGCGCCTCCGGGTCGGCCGCCACCTCCATGTCGGGAAATCCCCGCTCCGGATGGGCCAGCGCCCGCTCCATCAGCGTTACAATCGCGGCGTCATCCAGCCGTTTGAACTCGAAAATTTGCGACCGCGACAGCAGCGGCGCCACGACGGAAAAGAAGGGGTTCTCCGTGGTCGCGCCGATGAGCGTGATCTTGCCGTTCTCCACGTCGGGCAGCAGCGCGTCCTGCTGGGCGCGGTTGAACCGGTGGATTTCGTCCACAAAGACGATGGTCTTGCGGCTGTCGTGGATGCGCCGCTCGTGGGCGGCCGCGATAAGTTCGCGCAGGTCCTTCACGCCCGCCGTGACGGCGTTCAACGGCGCGAAGACCGAACTGGTGCGCATGGCGATGAGCCGGGCAAGGGCGGTCTTGCCCGAGCCGGGCGGGCCGTACAGAATCACCGAGGTGACCCGGTCGGCCTCAATGGCCCGGCGCAGAATCTTGCCCGGGCCCAGGATATGCTCCTGTCCGACAATATCGTCCAGCGTGCGCGGCGCCACCCGCCGCGCCAGCGGCGCCTCCCGGCGGATGCGGTCGGCCGCGGCATGTTCAAAAAGGTTGTCCGTCATGGGGAGGATTGTAGTCGCGCCGGGTCCGGCGCGGCAAGGGGGAGATGGGGCGAGCGCTTCACCCTTCCGGACTGTCAGTCGGCAGTTGGCCGGCGTCGTGACAGTCGGGGAGTGGCCGCCGGCGCACCCAGCTCGCGAAGGACGCATTCCCGAATCAGCGCGTTTAGGCTTTCCCCACGCTTCTGCGCGAGCGCGGCGGCGCGTCGGTGCAGGTCTGGTGGCAGGCGCAGCATAAGACGCCCGGAATAGGGCCGTTCGGGCGTGAAACCCTCCCCGGCGGCCCACTCGAGATAATCGTCCACCGAGTCGTGAAAGGCTTTCTTGAGTTCCGCGACGGAGCCTCCCTCAAAAGTGATGATATCCTTTATGCCCTCGATTCGTCCGTGGAAGGTTTCGGACGCTTCATCGAATTCAATCCGGGCGGTGTAGTCTTTGTAGTTCATTTGCGGGCAACTCCGGCACTGTTCAGCAATTCCCGAACAGCGCGTGCCATGTAGGGCTTCAGTTCGGGCTGAGGGTGTGGTCGGTGCAGCATGAGGTGTTGGTTCTTCAACGTAATTCGCACACGGGAACCGCGACCTTCAGTGATTACGGCGCCCAACGCAACCAGCAATGACCGCACCTCCGACCAGCGCAGGTCCGTTCGGACCGGCTCGTCAAAAATGCGCGCCAGGGTCTTTGTCTGTGTGCTGTTCACACACAAGATGATATCACACGGTGATATCATCCGCCACAACCCTTGGCGGGCTGGACAATGTCGCGGCCGGGGCGCAATTTGAATCTCCGCGCCCGGTCTGCGAACCTATACGCATGGGCCGCGGGGATGCGGCCGAGGAGGCCTTAAATGAAAGTGCATGATTTTGCGTACCAGGTCGCGGTACACACGATGGAACTGCTGGAGAAGGCCCATCACTACAAGATCGCGGACGCGCACCGCAAAGAGGTGACGATGGCGATCCTCAAAGACGTTGACGCCATCATCAAGAAGGCGTCTGAACCGAAGAAGAAATGACCGGCGCGTTGCGCCGCTGCAATGGACGGAAGGAACAGGCACACATGTCGAAGCTTTGGGGCGGCCGTTTTGAGGGCCAGACCGACGCGCTGGTGGAGGCGCTGGGCGAATCGGTGTCGTTCGACGCGCGGCTTGCGCCCTGGGACATACGCGCGAGCATCGCGCACGCGCGCATGCTGGGCGCGCAGGGCATCATCCCCAAGCGGGACGTCGCGGCGATTGTCAGGGGGCTCACCGCAATCGCAAAGGACATCGAAGAGGGACGCATGACGTGGGACCTCAGCCTGGAAGACGTCCACACGAACATTGAGGCGGAACTGGTGCGGCGCGCGGGCGAGGCGGGCAAGCGCCTGCACACGGCCCGCAGCCGGAACGACCAGATAGCGACCGATGTGCGCCTGTGGACGCGCGACCAGGTGGATTCGATTATTGATCTGCTGCGTGAAATGCAGGCCGCGCTGCTGGACTTTGCCGAACAGCATGCCGACGTGATCCTGCCGGGCTTCACCCATTTGCAGCACGCCCAGCCGGTGCTGCTGGCGCACCATCTGCTGGCCTACGTGGAGATGTTCCAGCGTGACCGGGAGCGCTTTCGCGAGATGCGGAGGCGGGTCAATGTGATGCCGCTGGGCTCGGCGGCGCTGGCGGGCACGCCCTATCCCATTGACCGCGAAGCGGTCGCCCGGGATCTGGGCTTCGACAGCGTGTCCGCCAACAGCATGGACGCCGTTTCCGACCGGGACTACCTGATCGAATTCTGTGCGGGATGCTCGCTCGTGATGATGCACCTGTCCCGGTTGAGCGAGGAGCTGATCCTCTGGTCCAGCCAGGAATTCGGGTTTGTCGAAATCGGCGACGCGTTCACCACCGGGTCAAGCATCATGCCGCAGAAGAAGAACCCCGACGTGGCCGAACTGGTGCGCGGAAAGACTGCACGCGTGTACGGAGACCTGGCGGCGCTGCTGACGCTCATGAAGGGCCTGCCGCTCACGTACAACCGCGATTTGCAGGAAGACAAGGAACCGGTGTTTCACGCCGCCGACACGACCCGGTTGTGCCTGGCCGTGTACGCGGCCATGGTTCCCGGCATCACCGTCCGCCGCGACGCCGTTGCGCGGGCCATGCGCGAGGGGTTCATGGAGGCCACCGATTTGGCCGACTACCTGGTGCGCAGGGGCACGGCGTTCCGCGAGGCCCACGGTGTCATCGGGCGCATCGTGCGCCGCTGCATCGAACTCGGCGTTACGCTCGGCGAACTGCCGCTGGAGGAGTACCGGGTGTTCTCCGCAGCGTTTGACAAGGACCTTTACGCGGCCATTCGTCCGGAGACGATTGTGGCCCAGCGCAACAATCCGGGCGCCACCGCGCCGCGGCGGGTGCGCGCGGCGCTGGCCAGGGCGCGACGCAGGCTCGAAAAATAGGAGGCACGCCATGGCAAGCGTGATCGTCAACGGGACCCGCATAGACACGGTGCAGGGCGACATCACCCGCGAGCAGGTGGACGCGATTGTGAACGCCGCCAACCGAACCCTCCTGGGCGGCGGAGGGGTGGACGGCGCCATCCACCGGGCCGCGGGGCCCGAACTGGTGGCCGAATGCAAGACCTTGCATGGCTGCGACACGGGCGACGCGAAGATGACGAAGGGGTACAACCTGCCCGCGAAACACGTCATTCACACCGTGGGGCCCGTTTACAGTGAATCGGGGTCAAACGCGGCGCGGCGGCTGGCCTCCTGCCACCGGCGCAGTCTCGAAATTGCCCTTGAACAGGGCCTCAGGTCGGTGGCTTTCCCGGCGATAAGCTGCGGTGTCTACGGCTATCCCGTCGAGGAGGCGGCGCATGTCGCCGCCAACACGGTGGTTGAATTTGTCACGGAGCATTCGGGACTGGAACTGGTCCGGTTCGTGCTCTTTGACGACCGCGCCTTTCAGGCATTTTCCAAAGAAATTGAGCGGGCCGCCGGGGTGGGGGAGCACAAGCCATGAGCGCATCCCCCTACTTGGGCGTCATCCTGGCCGCAGGCCACGGTTCGCGCATGGGCCCCTTCGGCGAGGAGGTGCCCAAACCCGTCGCGCCTGTCTGCAACAAGCCGCTGCTGGTCTACCAGATTGAGCAGTTGCGCGCGCTGGGCGTGGACGAGGTCATCATCGTCATCGGCCATCTGGGCCACCTGATCACCGCCGCGCTGGGCGACGGAACGGCCCATGGCGTGCGCATCCGCTACGTCGAACAGACGCAGCGGCTCGGCCTGGCCCACGCGGTGGGCCAGTTGGAGCCGCACATTGACCGGCCCTTCGTGCTGATGCTGGGCGACATCTTCTTCGAGGTGGCGGACCTGGGCCGGATGGTGCGCGAGTTTGAGGAATTTCACCCGGCCGCCGTGCTGGCCACGAAGAATGAACCGGACCCGGCCGCGGTGCGGCGCAATTTCAGCGTGCACCTGCGCGAGGACGGCACGGTGCGACGGGTGATTGAAAAGCCCCGGTTTGTGGAGACAAACCTCAAGGGCTGCGGGTTGTACCTCTTCGACCTGCGCATATTCGACGCCATCCGGCGCACGCCGCGCACCGCGCTGCGCGACGAGTACGAATTGACCGATTCCATCCAGATACTCATTGACCTGGACTATTCCGTGCGTGCTGCAACCGTGGTCGAGTGGGACATGAACATCACCTACATCGGCGACCTGATCGCCTGCTGCAGGCGTCGGTTGACGGCGGAGGGAAAGCCCTCTCTCGTCGGGGCCGGATGCGACTTGGCCGACGGCGTGGAGTTGGAGGAGACGGTGCTGGGCGAAGGCGTCAGGGTGACCAGGCCCACCCGGCTCGAGCGCTGCGTGGTTATGCCCGGCGTGGTCATTGACGACGGGGGCACGCTCTCCGACATGGTCATTACCCGGACCGTCCGGCTGCACGCGGGGGTCTGACACAAATGGCGCCCGGTTGTACGGCGCAGCCGGCGGTCTCCCGCCGGTGTGGTAGACTGGCACAATGATTTACGGCCTTGACAAAGTCCGCGTGCTGGTGTCTCGATATGCGGGACTGTTTACGCTCATCCTTGTCCTGCTTGCGGCTGCGGTTGCGGGCTCAGTTTATCTCTTCGGCGTGGTGGGTCCTTTGGGGCCCGACCATTCCAATGAACTCACCTGGTTCTCGCCCTCCGTCATGTTTGCCTCGGGAAGGGGCATGATTTGCCCGGCGGAGATGGACATCCCGGCCTTGTCCGATTTCATGCGCATGAAGACGTTCACCTTCAATCCGGCCGATATCCCGGAGAAATTCAAGGTATGGGATATCAGCCCGTTCTGCCAGGCGCACTATTACCTCATGACGGCCGTCGGTGTCGTGTGGCGCTGTTTCGGCATTTCATGGCAGACGGTGAAACTGGTTCCGCTGGTGCTGTTTGTGGCCGCCGCCGGGTTCCTGTACGGCCTGTTCCGTCTGGGCATGGGCCGTCTGCTCGCGTGCCTCTTTTCACTGGCCGTCATGTGTTCTCCGCCGATGCTGGGCATGACCGTGTCCATTCGTGACTTCTCCAAGGCGCCGTTCATTCTGGGTGCCCTGTACCTGTCGGCACTGCTGGCCGTAACGCCCGGGTCCCGGCGGCGCACTCTCGGCATTGCGGCGGTGTTGGGCCTGCTGCTCGGGGTCGGTCTGGGATTCCGCCAGGACGCGATGATTGCGCTGCCGCCCGCGCTCGCCGCCGCGTTTTTCGCCCGAGGCATGGCGCCGCTGCGCTGGGTGCGCGTTGCCGCGCCGTCCGTCCTGCTTGGCGCTTTTCTGCTGACCGGAACACCCATTTTGCGCGCGATCAATCTGGACGAGGGAGCCGTGTCCAGCCATACGCTGTTTCAGGGACTCTCCCGGGAAACCCAATCCAGTTTCGACTTTTCCGGCGCGTCCTATTTCCTGCTGCCCACGCCCAACGACAACCTGGTCCATTCGGTGGTCAACACCCATGCGCGCCGCCACGGCGACACCGCTCCCATGGAGAACTACCTGAGCCCCGCCTACGGCAGGGCCGGCCGCCGCATGTTTCTCGAAGTGGCCCAAGCGTTTCCCGCGGACTTGATTGACCGGGGTTATGCCGCGGCGGCCGCTGTGTTTCGGGTGCCCGAAGAGTTGCCCCGGCAAATGGCCTACGCCAAAGGCATGGACAACGGCTGGATGCGCGGACTGGTCCGTATTTACGCCCCTGTTGCGGATCATCTAGGCCGGTGGGGGATTCTCTACGCCGCGCTGGCGCTGGCGGCGCTGGGTGCATATGACCTGCGGGCCGCGCTCGTGGCGGCGTTTGCGCTGCTCTACTTCGGCGGATACACCAGCCTGCTTTTCCAGTACCGGCACGCATTTCACCTTGCCTTCATGCCGTGGTGGGCTGCGGCCTTTCTGTTGGCTTGCGCCGGTCGCGGGGCCGTGGTTCTTCTCCGGCGGTTCCGCGCCAACGGGAAACAGGCGCTGTTTTCGGCCCCCCCCGCCGCCGCAGCCCGAATCGCCCGGGCCGTCGTGTTTGCGGCAGCCGCCGCGGTGGTGCTGGCGCTTCCCCTGGCCGCGGCGCGGGCATGGCAGCATGCGCGCGTTGACCGTATGGTGCGCGTCTGTGCCGACGCCCCGCTGGAATCCCTGGAAACGGTGCGAGACACAGCCGAAGGGCGTGTGACGATTCGGCCCGTCCAGCGGCCGAAGGGGCTGGCGGACTCGGAGTCCAGACCGCCCATGGAGGCATCCTGGGACTACCTCGCCGTTGAGGTGGACACCGGCGGAAGGCAGATCCCGCTCACCATTGAGTATGACAGGAGCGTTGTCGGAAACGACTTCACCCACACGGTGTTCGTGGAGCCTCCGTCCGAAAAAGGCGGCGGCACGGTGAAATACTGCTTCCCAGTCTACGAAGTCTCTGCCATTCCACCGCCCGAGGGAAAGCTGACCGTCTACTCCGAGACCATCCCATGGCACCGGGGACGCTTTCTGGGCGTTTCCGTGGATGAAAAAGACGCGGGATGCGTGAAGGCGGTCAGCCGGGTGACCACGGCGGATTCCATGAGCCTGCTGCCCTTCCTGTGGCTGCCCCAGGACAGGTCCGCAGTTCGACGGCACAACACCACTGCGCTTGAGGGCCGGCTTGGTGCTTTGTGGGCAGATGTCGCTGCAAGGGCAGCCAATCCCGACGCCGCACTGGCCCGCTACCGGCAGCAGCTCCGCTGGCATCCCGCCGAACAGCGGCTCTATGACGGAATTGACGCGCTGATGCTGCGCGAGCCGGGGCGATGGGACTCTGTCGCGCTGTGGGGGGAGCTTGCGGGCATCCATGCCGACCAACCCTATGCCCGGTGCAAATGGGCCTTGGCGCTTGCTTCCGTGGGACGTCTTGCCGAGGCCAGGGCCGTGTTGCAGGCGGCCATGGACAAGGCCGGTTTGCGTGTCTGGCTTTGCGACGCTTATCTTGGCACCCTGCTGAAAGGCGGTGACATCAAGGGCGCGAAGAGTTACATAAAATGGTGTCGTGAGAACAACTGTCCCGTTTCTTGCGCCGCGGCCCGCGCCGCGAGGGACATCTTTCGAAGCGCGGAGAATGCCGCGCCATGAAAGGCGGTGAAATTAGCGCAAGGCGGTGGGCGGCGACGCTTGTCATGATCGTGGCGGGCGGTGCGGCACTGCGTCTTGCCGGACTCGGCGCCGAGTCGGTGGACTTGGAGGAGTACGCCTGTATCGGCGCACTGCACACGCGGGGCCTGCACCAGTTTCTGGCGGAACAGCGCATCCTCTATCCCTACGGTGCGCCGCTCGCCCCGTTGCTGTATTACCTTTGGTCGGGCCTGTTCGGCGTGGACGTTATTGCCGTGCGCCTGCTCAGCGCGGCGGTTGGAACGGTTCTGATTGTTGTCACAGCCCTGCTCGCGCGCGAGATCTGGCCCGTCGACACCCGCACGGCGCGCACGGCCGGTCTCATCGCGGCGCTGTGCGTCGCGCTGTCGCCGGTCCACCTGTTTCAGGCGCAGGAGGCGCGCATGTACGCCTTTGTGGCGCTCTTCGCGGCTATGTCGGGACTCTCCCTGCTGCTGGCGGCGCGCACCGGCAGGCGGCGCTGGTGGGCGCTGAACCTTGCGGCCAATGCCGCCCTCGTGTGGAGCCACTACCTGGCCGCGTTCCTCTGGCCGGCGCAGGCGCTGTGGCTGCTGTTCGCGAAAGGGGTCCGGCGGCGCGTGCTGCTTTTCTGGCTGACCGCGCACGCGCTGCTGCTGGCGCCGGTGGGAATGTGGATGTCCGGCATCGCTCCGCAGCCCAGCGAACTGCATGAATACTACATCAAGCCCGACCTCTCGCTGGTGCTGCGCAACCTGGTTGCGGGCGACGCCGTGAATTGGTCGTCATCCACATTCTTCCCTTCGGGACGCGCATGGTCTTTTGCGCCGGACGCGGTGCGGCAGGCGGTGGTGTCCGCGCATCCGGCTGCCGACATCGTCATTGCCGCGGCGTTTTCTGCTGCGCTCCTGTGGGGCCTCTTGCGCCTGTTCAGGAAACGTGCTGACCCGGGCGCGCATCCGCGTTATCTGACCCTTTGGGCGGTGGTTCCGCTCGTCCTGCTGGTGTTCCTGTCGTTCGCGTGGAAACCGGTTTATGCCTCCCGCTATCTGGTCCATGCCTCGCTTGCCTTGTACCTGCTGTTGGGCGGACTTCTGGCGCGGCTTCCCGCCGGCCGGCGCGCGCTGTGCGTCGCGGCATTGACGGTCGTCTACGGCTGGCAGCTTTCGCTTGTGCTGCCGCCGCAGACGCGCACGGCCTGGAAACAGACTGCGGCCGCCATAGAAGCCGCCGACGGCGCGCAGGCAATCGCGCTGGTGCAGGGCGTCTTCTGGAAGCCCGTGTTCGAGGCGAATCTGCCGTCTTCGCAAGCGATTGTCACCGCGGTGCTCCGGCCCGAGAGCATGGCCGGGATGGGGGCGTTTCTGACAAAGGCCATCGCCGCCGTTGAACCCGGCACCAATCCGTCCTGCTGGGCGGTGCTGGTGGACACGATTCACGGGCAGTCAGAACAGTTTGAGTCGGTGGCCGCATCCTGCGGCGTGCGCCTTGAACGGCGCGGGTTTCCGGGAGAGCGGCGGCTTGACGTGTACCGGATTTCACCCGCGCCGGAGGCCGTTCGGGAGGGTGTTGACCCTTCCCCGGCCGTGCTGCTCAGGATTGCCGGCATCATCGCCGCACGCCCGAATGACCCGGCCGTCAAGGCGTTTCAAGAGACCGTGCGCGCGGCGACAGACCGCGATGGCGGCGCATACGCGCGGCTTGGCGTGGTGCTGGCGCAGCGGGGACGCGTCGCATTGGCCGCCGCCGTGTTGGATGAGGCGCTGGCCTGGTATCCCCCCTACCTGGTGGACCTCGTTCGCATGGAGCCCTGTGCCTGGAGACAGGACGACTTCGGAATCTTGGCGGGTCACGCCTTCTCCCGCATGAAGGTTCCGCCGGAAGAGATGCCCGCGCTGCGGCAGATGCTTGACAACCTGCTTGACGGGGACGGGCTTGAGGTCACCGCTGACGTGGCAAGGCGGATGATCCGGGCATTTCCGAACCATGCGCTCGGCCATGCCTGTCTGGGCAGGCTGGAATCCCACTTAGGCCGCAATGAAGAGGCATTGCGAGACCTGGAGCACGCAATGGCGCTCGATCCGGCCCAGTCCGGCCGCGTGTACTGCGCCCTTGGCAACCTGTATCTGGGCACGGGGCGATGCCCTGAAGCGTTGCGGCTGCTGGAGCAGGGGTATCGGCATGACCCGGCTGACCATGACCTTGCGCTGCTGCTCGCGGATGCACACATCAACTGCGGCGATGCCGAACGGGCTGTAGCCCTTGCCGCCGCAGAGTTTGGCCGGGAAGAGTGGGCCAATTGCGTCACGCCGGTCGCAACAGTTCATGGAAAAACTGCAACTGCCGTTCCATCGGCGTATTCGGACCTGGCCCGCGCCATTTCCGAACATTCCGAAGACCCCGCCGTCACAGGCTTTCTGAAGGCGAAGCGCGCCTATGCCGGTCTGGCATGGGACGAGAGCCTGCAATTGGGCGTGGATTTGGCGCGTCGGGGCAATGTGGACTGGGCAGCCACGGTCCTGAATGCGGCGGCGTGCCGCTTTCCGTTCTATTTGCTGGACCTGGCCCTCCTGCTGGACAGCCTTCCCGGCGGGCACGCAAAGTAGCTCTGATATTTGCGGACAGATGCCATTCGGCAACCGCGCTGTCGCCGTTCCGGAGGGTCTAACCGGTTTGATGATGTTTCCTCATTTCTGCAAGAATGCAGGACAGTGACCCATGCACAGGAGAGGAAATGTCATGGACGACGAAGTGCCGATCATCCCGGTGCGGCAGTGCGACAGTGCGTCGGGTGTCTCTGCGGGGGAAGGTGCGGCCGACGGCGTGATCCTCCAGAAGACTTACGCCGGGCTGCGCGTGCTGGCTCTTGCGGTGTTTATGGGAATCTGGGCCGACTTGCTGCTGCGGGCAAGGCCCTACGGGCTGAACGTGCCGCTGTGGGTGTGCGCGTTGGCGGCCTGCATGTGGGTGCTGGCGCGCCTGCACGGGCGGCGGCTGTCCCCCTTGCAGCACGGGCTGCTGGCGGCGGCGTGTGTCTTCTCGGCAATGCTTGCATGGCGTGATGCGCAGATGCTGCGCGCCCTTGATTTGGGCGCCGCGGTGATTGCGCTGGCGTTGGCGGCGGTTCCGGAATCCCTGATGGGCGCACCACTCACCCGTGCGGGGTTCATTCAGTATGCCAGGAGCGCGGGGATGGCCGCCCTGAAGGGGGTTGAAGGCGCCGGTGAACTGGTTATGAAGGACATCCGCTGGACAGCCATTCCGGGTGAGGGCACTGCGGGACAGTTCAAGGCGGCCGGACTCGGCATCCTGG
>CALDSM010000040.1 GCA_937923585.1 uncultured bacterium | reverse complement strand
AAGGACTCCAGCAGATACCGGTTCTGCTTGCCCATGCCGATGAAACCCATGGTAATGAGATCGTTCGGTTTCTTCTTGGCGGCCCATACGCCGGAGGGCAGAATGAAGGGAGCGGCGGAAAGGGCGGCGGCTTGCTTGAGAAAAGTTCGGCGACTGGTGCTCATGCTCTACTCCTTGCGCGTTTCGCGTTTCAGTTCGAATGCCCGTCATCCCTTCCATGAGTCCCCGCAACGTCCTACCTTGACCGGTTTTCGCATTGTAGCATCTCCGCCCATCCGTCGCCACCCCAGGTAATGCGGTGGCTTCTTGGCGTTCTTGCCCGCGAGGTGGAGGAAGGGGCGGCGAAGGAATTTCGGCAAGACAGGGGGGAGGCGTCATTTCTTCGGCAGGTTGATTACGGGGGCGGTTTCGGCGCGGTCTTCAGGCTCCCGCAAGGCGGTTGGCGATGATCCGGTAGGAATCGGCATTCCAAACCAGACCGATATGGGTTCCTTCCACCTCAAAATCAGCCTTGGGGTTGCCGCTCAGGCAGGTTTTCCAGTCAACCACGCCGTCGCCCTTGCAGTAGAGGGCGCTTTGGCGGACCCCCAATGGGAATCTGGACTTAAGTGCCTTTGGAAACGCACAATCGCAGTTCGCGGCAAAACAGTCAATCAGGGGACAATCCCGGCGTCTCGCGACCCGCCTGCGCAGGTACGACAGCGCCTGGCTCACAAAGGGGTTGACGCGCACGCCCCGAATGGGCGACGCCAGCGTGATAACGGAGGCCACCTTTTCCGGCACTATTGCGGCCACGCCGCGGGCAAGGACGCCTCCAAGACTGTGCCCGATAATGTGAACCTTCTCTCCGTGCTTCTGATAGGCATGATCAATGGTTCTCAGCAGGCGCGCGGCGAGAATGTCGGGGCATTCGGCGTTGACGCCAATGCGCGAACGGTGTGCATGGTAACCTATCCGGCCCAGCCAAAGCCGCAACTCAAGCAGGTAGAGGTCACACGCGAACAGCCCCGGAACCACGATGACGGGTGTTCCCTTTCCATGCGGTACTCCCCAGCCATAATAGACGGGTGACGCCTTGAGGCGGACCGCCTCAACCCAGCAAAACGCCTCCCTCCAAAGCGGCAAATAGACCAGTTGCGGCTCTTCGAGAAGCGCAACGGCAAGTCCCCGCTTGATTCGGGGCGGAGCACCAGAAATGCCGACTTGCGCCATGGGGAATACACTCCTTACTGAGAATCACAACCAATAATAGTTTACCATATTTGCCGGAATTGCAAGAACACGGGGAAATAATGTCCTAATTGGCGAATTGGAAGAAATTATCCTGCGGATGTGTTCAGAAAGCGTGTAATTGCAAGTCAACGCGGTTCTGGGTAGAAGATCTGAGATTCTGAGAGGTGAAGACAATGTCTGAAAATGACCTGAAACGGCGCCTGACGCCCATGGATGCGTTCTTCCTGTATTCGGAGTCAGAGACAGCACCCATGCATGTCGGCGGCACCTGCATTTTTGAGGGCAAGCTCTCTTTTCCCAAGTTCAAGGCCCACCTGGCATCCCGTCTGCACCTGGTACCGCGGTACCGTCAGCGGGCGGCGTTTGTGCCCTTGAACATGAGCCACCCCACGTGGGAGGACGATCCTGAATTCCACATTGACAACCACCTGTTTCGGGTCAAACTGGACAAGCCGGGCAACGACGAGCAACTCCAACGGTTGTCCGGGGAAATCTTTACCGGCACGCTGGACCGGGACAAGCCGCTCTGGGAAATGTACTTTGTCGAAGGCCTTTCGGGAAACCGCACCGGCCTGATTCTAAAAGTGCATCACTGCATGGTGGACGGGGTGGCGGGGATCGGTCTGGCATACATATTCCTGGATGTGACGCCGGATCTGCCGCCAAAGACCAAGAAAATGCCGTTCAAACCCAAAGCGCTGCCGGATGCCAAAGCCAGGATCTACGACGCGGTGTGGGACAACATGGTGGACAGCGTGGTTCACTGGGTGCGGTTCACCGCCAACATGACCGATTTTTCCGCCCGCGTCAACGGCAACGGCGTAAAACACGCCATCGCCAAATTTGCGACCACCCTCGGGTGTTTCCTGATGCCCCTGAAGAAGATGCCCTTCAACGGCGCTTTCTCAGGGGAACGGCTGCATGTGTGGCGGGAGTACACGGATTCCGACATCCGTATCATCCGCGCCGTTTCCGGGGCAACGGTCAACGATGTGATACTGGCGGCGCTTGCCCAGGCCACCCGCAAGTACCTCGAGGATCATCCGCAAGCCGATGCGTCGGCATTCAGCTATTTGCGCACCCTCGTTCCGGTCAATGTCCGCAGGGACCGGGAACAGTCCGCGATGGGCAACCGCATCAGTTTCCTGCCGATTGATTTGCCGCTGAACATTCCCGATCCCATCGAGCTGCTGAACGCCATTCACGAGCAAATGCGCGAGCACAAGGTATTCCGGGTGGCCGATTCCATCAGTCTGATGTTTGACGCACTGCACGGCACGTCGGTGGCGGCCCAGGCGACACTGCTGGGCGCGGTGGCGAATCCTGTCACCTCGCAGATTCTCGGACAGGCCGTGGACGTCACCCCCGCCAACATGATTTGCACCAATGTTCCCGGACCGCAGATTCCGCTGTACGCGCTGGGACACCGCCTGCTGGCCGTCCACGGAGTGGTCCCGACCTGTCTGGGCATGGGTGTCAACTGCTGTGTCGTCACCTATGACCGGAAAGTGTCTGTTTCAATAGTGGGCGACGAACAGGCCGCCGGTGACGCCGTCGTGGAAATCATGGCCAATTACGACGAGACATTCCGGGAACTGCTTGCCACAGCGCGTCTCAAGGGCGACAAGTACATGGAAATAAGGAATATCATGACGCACGAGCAGCACACGCCCTTGTGGAACCCCGTTCTGGCGCCTAAGAAGCCGGTGGCGCACTTGGAGGAAGTGGCGGGGGTTGCGACTTCGGAAAGTGAGCCGGCGGCCTCAGCCTCGTAGCTGTCGGGGTGCGGTCAGGCGATTTCGTCCTTCAGACGCCGTGCCATGATGACCAAGTCATGGGTTCTTCCATCCACATCCATAAGCCAGTCGGTTAGCAGTGCCTCGGCGATGAACCCCTTCTTTTCCAGCATCATACGGATGTGGGGAGTGTCCCGGGGTATATTTATCTTGACGATGTATGGTTTTTGCTCCTCGGCGACCAGGGCAATCTCATCGGCAAGATGCTTTCCGACACCGGTGTTGCGGTACTGCTTGAGAACAAACAGGCGTAATTCCACCTGGTGACGCCCCCAGGAGTTCTCATTTCGGTACAGGCTGGCATACCCCACAATTTGCCCGATGGAATTGAACGCCAGCAGGACAAAAGCGTGCCCCCGGACCACGTTAGCTATCCATTCATCAACGACTTCCGGCTTGAAAATGTCGCTTTCGAGAAAGAGGATGTCCGCGTGTGACAAGCCCGCGGTGAAAGCCACGGTGATGTCGCGGTCCTCGGGCGTCAACGGGCGAAATGTGAACTTCTTTCCGTGAATCTCCACGATCCAGGGGTACTTTCGCCGTGTGGTGATCTTCCCGAACATGTCTTTTCCTCGCAGGCTGGGCAGCCGAACCGGACGATGCGCAAGGAGTTCCCGCCCGCCCCGGGGGGGGGGGGGGCCAGCCGTCTTGTCGGGGCGGGGTCCGCATTGCACGCCCCTCAAACCGTCGGCGGGTCTTGATCCTTGCCGACGGTTTGAGGGGCGAGTCCTATATTACATCACGGAGGCCGCCACATTCGCCACGGTGGCCGGCTTCTTCTTGGTGGCGCCCTTCGCCTTGACCGCACCCTTAGCCTTCGCTGCGGTCTTCGACTTGGCTGCCCCGGCGGATTTCGATACGGCCGTCTTCTTGCCGGCGGAAGCCTGCTCCTTGCGGACGCGTTCCAGGCAATCCTTCAGCAGGTCATAGCTCTTGTCCACGGTCTTCTGGAACTCGACACGCCCGTCGTCGAGCATGCTGCTCCATTCCTTGACGATGTCCTTGCCTTCGCAGGGCATCCAGTCCGCACCCTGAATGTGCCGCTTCACCAGCTTGTCGCTGTACTTCTGAAGGCGGGCAAGCACCTTGAAGGAACGGTCAAACATGGAGCGCTGCAGCTTGATGAGGGCGAGCGTCACGTCCACGCTGCGCACCTTCGCCGCCGTGCCGGAATCATGAACGCCGTTTGTGACCCGCTCGCGGAGCTTCTCCGCCGTGGACTGGATGCTGTCCGCAATCTTCTGCATGCGGGATTCATCCGTCGGATGGGTGCCCCCCTTTTTGGCGGATCTGGTTGCTGTTGCTGTTGCCATGACGTCTACTCTCCTTTCTGTGAACGTTAATCGCGTTCGGTTCCAAAGGCCATGCGGATTCGTGCAAGCGGCTGACTTCCTCAGAAACATGCTTCAGAACCTTCGCGCGCTTGCGGACAGGAACCCTGCTCTTCTTGCTGCACAACCCGTCTCCCGCGCCGTGCCGGAGACGGAATTATCACACTCATCCTGTGCAGGATGTCTTGAAACACCCGACCCTTTACCGGTTTCTTCCGTACTGCTCGTGGCTGGACACCCAGTCCAGCGCCGATATCGCGGCGGCGAGCGAAACCTCCCCGGCCAGCACCACGCCGCCGATAATCTCCGCCAGACGCCTTACCTTCCCCTGGCCGTAGCAACCGAGCAGTTCCAGGCACTCACGCTGGGTGGCGAGGCCCGTGCCGCCGCCGTAAGTTGCCACGATCAGCGAGGGAATCGTTATGGACATATACAGGTCGCCGTCTGGGGTCAGTTCCACAAACAGGATGCCCGCCGAAGATTCGGCCACGTTGGCCACGTCCTGGCCGGTGGCAATAAACATGGCCGCGATGCCGTTGGCGGAGTGCAGTCCGTTGTTGGTTGCCCCGGAGAGGAACGCGCCCGCGTTGGCGATGTTGTAATGGCGGAAGAGGGCTTCGGGTTCGACCCGCAGCCTGTCGGCCAGCACATCACGCTTCAGTGTGATCTCGGCCGTCACCCGCTTGCCACGGGTGTGCATCAGGTTCACCTGCGACGCCTTCTTGTCGGTGGCCAGGTTGGCCTCCAGATAATGGTGCCGGACCCCGGCGTGGTTCATCAGCACCCAATTGCAGGCGGCAAAGGTGGCTTTTCCGACCATATTCTGGCCTGCCGCGTCGCCCGTGGTGTAGTTGAAACGCAGAAAGGCGAGCTTGCCAACCTGGTAGTAGTCTATATAGTCCAGATGCGCCACCTTCGAAGTGGCCTCTGCCTCACGGCGAATCTCGGCCTCATTGGCCCGGCACCACCCGATGAAATCACGCGCGGCGCGCGCGTCGTCAAACACGAACACGGGAGCCCGCTGCATCGCGTCGTCCACCACGCTCACCTTCACACCGCCGCAATCGTTAAGCACTTTCATGCCGCGGTTGTACGATGCCACCAGCGTTCCCTCGGTGGTGGCGAGCGGTATGATGAATTCGCCCTGCGCATGCTCGCCGTTGATCTGGAGCGGGCCGGCGAACCCCATGGGGATCTGCGCAACCCCGGTAAAGTTCTCTATGTTGCAGGAGGTGATATGGGGATCAAAGCTGAACTGGGAGACGTGTTTCAGGGCGGTGCCGGAGGCCCGTTCGACAAACTGCTGGCGGGCGGCCACCGCACAACCTGAATGATCGTCCTTCTTGTCGCGCGGAATTTTGAACTCTCTGGCTGCAGGCCTTGGCTGGGGTGCAGTACTCTGATGAATCCCGTGCCCGTTGCCGTTGTCAGGCATGGCGTCATTTGGGGATACACCGACATCTGCGTCAACCAGAGCGCTCTTCAGCGTGAAGCACGGGGTGGGATGGCCGCTCTTTGGGCTGCCCTGTGCCGGGGGCATGTTTAATATCTCGCAGGAACACTCCATGCACACAACTACCTTTCTTTTGTGGGACATTTTTACCATGACGACACGAAATTCACACTATTCTGCTCGTTGGAAACAACGATTACACCGGCATTATTTCCGTTAGGGCGCGCGCTATAGAAATGCATTCTCCTTAGGAACGGGCTGAGAAGACATCCCAAGAGAACGTGCCGCATTCCAAACGGAGCATGGTTACGGTTAATCTTGTAACGGGCACCGGGCGGAGGGGGGCGAAGTACTTGCCTTGGACCGGCCCGCGGATAAACGAACGGGCTGAGCCATGGCAAGATCAATTGATTAAATGTTCTTAGCCCATTCCCCCCAAAACTTTCAGAGCATGGTTTTCAGAACGGGAAGCAATTACCGTTATAATATGTTGACAATAATCGAGGTTGGAAGCCCCAAGATGTTTCTCTTGCCAGCGCAGACGGTGCAGTTCGTCACGTGATGAATCACATGGAGCGTTTTGATAAAGATGGGCGCGAAGAAAGATCCGCTTGAAACTGCAATAGTTGACTTCTACCGCGACGAAATCCGGCTGCGGTACCAGCTTGATCGTCTGCATGAAATTCCCGAATTTGGAACCGTTTCTGACGAGATGCTGGATTCGCTCCGCGAATTCTTTCTGGAACGCCTCTACCCCTCCGCGGAAATCCGCCTCCAAATGGATGAGGCGTTCGACGATTTGGGCCATCTGTTGCGCTCGCCGGGACGGCTCACACCCCTGATAGGTGCGGCAGTCAGCAGCATGCTTCGGCTCAGTTTCCATCTTCCGGCGATTATCAGCACCGGAATCGCAGCGGTTGACGCCATCCGAAAGACCCGCAAACTGGAGGCCGATCTGATGACGACAGCCAACACCATGCGGCCGGAACTCGATGAGGCACTGGAAAAAGGCAAGGGTGCCCAGTCCTACCGTCGAACCATGCTGCGGCTTATCGCCAGCGTTCCCGAGGACACCGTCCGCGGACTGATAGCCGACGTGGTCCAGGTGTTCCATGCACTGTCAGATGTCAAAATGCTGACGGGCATGCTGCACTTCGGGGAGCGGTGCATGGCCGTGATGGAATCGCGCAGGGAGGTCTACACGGACAAGGACCGGGAAAGCATGAGACTGTGCCTGGAGGTGCTGCGGGGCGGGCACGCCCTGTTTATCCAGCTCCGCCCGAAGGACTTTCCCAAGCTTCTAAAAGGAATAGAGCGGGTTGAAACAAACTGGTATGAGAGCGTTGCCGCCCGGTCAAGGAGGAGCGGCGCGAACAAGAACCGCACCGAACCCTGAGCTTGCCGGGCGCAGGAATGATCTTTTCCGGACACCCTAAACCGCCGCCGCTTCACGAAATATGGAAAGGAACCCAACTGCCATGGCCTTCACCGCGAGTGTGGATTTCAAGAAGCGTTTCGAAGTGAACTGCCCTTTTGACCGTGCATTTGACCTGTTGGCGAATGTTCCGGAGTCCGTCAGTCACTTTCCCAATGTGGAGCAGTTGGTGGACTTGGGAGACAATGCTTACCGGTGGGAAATGCGCAAGATTGGTGTGGATCGTTTTTCCATCCAGACGATCTACGGCTGCAAGTATGTGGACGACCGGGAAAAGGGCACAATCAAGTGGATCCCCGTCAAAGGAGAGGGAAACGGCACCGTCAAGGGGAAATGGACACTCAAGGCGCTGGATGCGCAGAAGACGCGCATTGACATGGCCACCACTGGCGACCTCGAAATACCCCTTCCGAGTCTGGTCAAGTTCCTCGTCGCCCCGGTGGTGGTCCACGAGTTTGACCGGTTGGTGGACAAGTACATTGAGAATCTGAGCAAGACACTCAACGCACCGGCAAAGAAAAAACCGGCATCCAAGAAGAAGTCGTCCTGACGGCAGCGTTCGGCTGACTGCGGCCTTCAGCTCTGCATATTGTGATAATTCTTTAAAGGGCCGCCAGCGCACGAATATTCTGGGTTCCCTACAGCCACACGTCCGTCACTTGCGCCCGCAGCGTCGGGACCCATCCACAAGGCGCACCACTTTCTTCGGTGCCACTGGAAGCGGATTTGTGCGTGCTAGCAGGAACTTGTGCTGCGGGCCTCGGCACCGCGCACGTCGGTCAGTCTTCCGACTTCTGTCCGGAGAAGCGGTCCTTTTCGTCCCGAAACAGCAGGTTGAATGTGGTCAGGCTGCCGTAAGCGCGCGTAATCAGCGCCTGAAACTCGGCCTTGTCCTCATTGGAAAGGCGGTCGTGGTTGTTGAGTTTTTGCTCCAGCACCCGCAGTTTTTCGCGCACCGATGTGATCTTCTTGAAGAAGACTTCCAGCGGGATCTCCCGCGCCTGCATGGCATCATCGCAGGGCTTCAGGATGAGTTTGCCGCCTTCCCACCGGCGCGCCATGTTGCAGCGGCCCATGCCCAGTTCTTCCTCAAGCACTTCGCGCAACGCGGCTTTCATTTCCTGCCAAGATTCAAAGGACAGTTCCATGGCCAATACCTCCATCCAACAGCACACACGCGCCGGACCGGCACGTCTTACCAGCACCACTTCGGGAAATGCAGCACGGCGCAACCGGGCCGGGAGCCATTTCGGTGCCTTACCCACATTTGAAATCAGCGCGCGGCTTCCAGTCAAATGCAATCAGGGATGCCCCCCAAGTCACGGACACATGAGATGAAAGGGTGAACGGTGAAGAACCACGTGAAGATGAAAGCCGTGGGAGCCTCCACGCTACTCGTTGTGCTGTTTGGAACCCTTTTCGGGATGGTGATTCCCGAACAGGCTTCAGCGCTGCTGTACCGCACAGAGGAGGGCACGCTGAAGGACAACTGTGTTGTCTGGCACGACGGCACGTTCCACTTGTTTACCATGTATCGCTTCGATGCGAAGGGCGGCGAACAGGAGCAATGGCGGAATGTGTGGCTGGCCACTTCGCCGGATGGGGTACATTGGAAGGATGTTGGACCGGTCATCAAGGAGGCCCCGTGGGGCATTTACGCCATGCGGGTGTGGAAGGTCGGCAACCGATTCTTAATGAATCACGGGAGCTTCACGGGCGACAAGCAGGATGTGCTGCGCCTGTGGTGTTCGGATGACCTCGTGCATTGGAAGTATCTCGGGCCTGAGTACGACGTGCGACGCCCCGACGGCCAGCGGATTGACCACATGGATGTTATCGCCGAAGAGGAGGGAGGAAAGGCCGTCTATTACGGCTACGCCGTGGGCGGATTGCTGCGTTCGGAGGACGGGCTAAAATGGACCTGGATGGGGGAGCTTCCGCTGACGGACAACCTTTCGGTTAGGGTGGTGCAGGAACCGGGCGGGTGCCAGCAGATCGGCGACAAGTTCTACCTCCTTGTCGGTGGATTTTTTCCGGGCAGTTTCGAGTATGCGGTGGCGACCTACGTCGCAGATCGGCCCACCGGGCCGTTCAGCCCGGATTATCCCGCATTTCGGCTTAACGGCTATTCGGGGCGCGACCTTGTGGCACTGTGGGCCGGTTATTGCCGGTTACCCGGCGAGACACTTATGACCAATTACATGCTTGACCCGGGCGGGGCATTCTGGTGGCATGCCCCGCTCAAGACGGCGGTGGTGGATGGTGCAGGCCATCTGCACATGGGATACTGGAAGGGCAATGAAGCGCTGAAAGGTTCTGAGGTGCCATGCGAGCCGGGGCCGCTGCCGCTCGCGTCACCGGAAATGAAGGGGAGCGCATCAACCACGAAGGACGGCGTTACCATTGCGGCCCCAGCATTCCCCCAGGTGCGATGGATTACTCCGGACAAGCCAAACATGGCGTTTGCCTTCCTTGACACGAGACTCGATTTCGACAAGGGATGCGTGGTGGAAGGGTCCGTGAAAGTCACCGGCACGGACGGACTGGTCTTTCCGGCGGCAGGAATATGCCTGGAGCAAGAGGGAAAGCAAGCGGCATCCGTGGTGTTTGGCACCTGGGGCGAGACGGTGCTTGGCACGCTTTCCTGGTCGGAACTCCCTCGTTTTGAGGCGCGGGACCATATTGGTTTCGGCTGTGCAACTGTGGCCGGCATTCCTGCGGGGACAGTCTGTTCCTACCGGCTGATCATCCGCAAGGGCATTTTCGAAATATACCTGAATGACCTGCTGGTGCAGACATGGTCCGCGGCGAAACTCACCGGACGCATTGGGTTTATGGTGCAGGACGGAGAAGCCGCGTTTGGACCTCCGAGGACATGGGAAATGACGCTGTGAGCGCCTCGAAACAGGAGAGACAGAAGATGAGAACCAGAACCAAGAATGCATCCATCCTGATGTCCATTCTCTTTTGCGTGCTGGCAGCAACCCTCCAATCCGCCGCACAATCGCCGGTGACGGAGACCGCGGCCATGAAGCAGGCGCGCAAGGAGGCGGCGCACCGGAAACGCCGAATTATCATGAACAACGACGGCAACGATGCCCGTGGAATACGGGACGGTGAGGCGAAGACACCCGAAGCGTTTCTCGCACGCCGGAGCACCGCGCTGGTCGGCTCGCAGGTGGACGCCATTTTCTACTGCACGGGCGTGTTCAACCTGTACACGCACAAGAGCGATGAAACCGAACTGCGCGGGCATGGGGACCGCGAGCAGGTAGACTGGGCCTGGGAACTGACAAAACAAGGAACCGACTCGCTGACCGTGATGACCGACTTTGGACATCAGCACGGGATGGAAGTATTTTGGTCCATGCGGATGAACGACACCCATGACTCGGGCGACATGGCACTGCTTTGCAAATGGAAACAGGATCATCCTGAACTGCTCATGGGCAGGAAAGGGGACAAGTTCCCCCACGGCGGACGCCGCTGGTCGGCTGTGAATTACGGCCTTCCGGAGGTCCGCGAGAAGGTATTTCGCATACTGCAGGACGTGGCCACCCGCTACGCGGTGGACGGTTTGGAGTTGGACTTCTTCCGTCATCCCGTGTATTTCAAGCCGCAGATGACGGGCGAACCGGTCACGCAGGAACAGTGTGACATGATCACAGAACTGCTGCGCCGCGTGCGCGCCATGACCGTGGAGGTTGCTGCGAAACGCGGACGACCGATGCTGATCGCCGTGCGCATTCCCGACTCCCTCGGCTTCGCCAAGGGAATCGGACTGGACGTAGAGCGCTGGCTGCGCGAAGACCTCGCGGACATTATCACGGGAACCTGCTATTTCCATTTTGAGCCGTGGGAGAATTTCGCAGCGCTTGGGAAGAAATACGGCGTGCCCGCCTATGCCTGCCTGAGCGGATCGCGGATTGTCTCGGCATCCGACCCCGAGAAGAGCGGTGCGGACACCGTGCCGCTGTGGCATGCCGAAGCAGCGGCCGCCTGGCGCGCCGGCGTGGACGGCATCTACATCTTCAACCGGTTCAATCC
>CALDSM010000039.1 GCA_937923585.1 uncultured bacterium | reverse complement strand
TCGCATCTTCAACACGGATGAATGCCGGGCCTATCTCGAAGAGTGCCTGCTTCGCACGCTGGACAACGGCGGCTGGCTGGTTCAGGCATGGGCGGTGTTGTCCAACCACTACCATTTTGTGGCGGAGGCGCCGGAAGGGGCAATGGGGCTTGAGCCGATGCTGCGCGACATGCATTCGGAGACGGCACGGGAAATTAACCGCCGCGACAACACCGCAGGCCGGCAGGTATGGTTTCAGTACCGGGAAACGCCGCTGACCTTCGAGCGAAGCTGGCTGGCCCGGCTGAAATACGTGCATCAGAATGCGGTGCATCACGGGCTGGTGCGCGAGGCGACACAATACCCGTATTGCTCCGCGGCCTGGTTTGAAAGGGAGGCAAACCCGGGATTTTACCGTGCCGTCACGATGACGAAGACAGACCGGGTTAATCTGTATGACGACTACTGACCCGTCGGACGGGAAGCCCCGGACCTCCATCAACCGCCAAGGTCCGCGCCCCTTTTGACTGCGGTGGCCATGCCGCCGCTTTTCTTCCCGCAGGCCATGCCTGCGGGTTCCGGATCGCCGGGGCATGGCCCCGTCGAAGAAAAGCGGCGGCATGGCCACCGCAGTCAAAAATAGGACCAACGCGGGTCAAGCCAAAGCGGCGTCGTTGCCGCCACAGTCCAAAAAGGACCGTTTTTGCGTATCTTTATGTTTGTGAAGGACTTGCGGCGGCTTTCCGGTGGCCTGCTGCGTGCCAAAAGCTGCTTATTCCTGCCCAAAACAGGCTTACTTTGGCTCAGGTAAAGCTTGCTTTGGCCCGGATGAAGCTTACTTTGGCTCAGATGAAGCTTGCTTTGGCCCGGATGAAGCTTACTTTGGCTCAGATGAAGCTCACTTTGGCCCGGATGAAGCTTACTTTGGCTCAGGTAAAGCTTGCTTTGGCTCAGGTAAAGCTTGCTTTGGCCCGGAGGAAACTCACTTTGACCCAGGTAAAGCCCGATTTGGCACGGAAAAACCCCACTGCGCGCCCGAAGAACGCTCGTCCTGACAAGGTCCGGGGTTGTAGCGGTGCGCTCCGATTCGCTTCGTGCTGCAATACCGCATCGGCACGGGAGCGGCGCGTACAGTGAAAGAAGAACGCATGGATTGACCTTCAGTCCATTACGTTCGGCATCGGCGGCCCGTCGTAGGGTACCGCGCCCAACTGCAATCCCCGCCGCGGCACCGATGTGAGCGCCGGGTCACTGGTCTCCGGAGGAAGAATCATCCCGTAGTACCGCCCCATCCAGTACGCGTCCAGCCAGCCGGACGGGTCCACCACGCATGCATGGCGCCCCCCCTTCAACTCGCCCTGGTTGTCCGTCCACCGGCGCGGGTTGGTTTCCCGCGGTGACAGCGCCTTTTCCACCCTTGCGTAGGGCAGGTAGCCCTTCGGCGGCTGTATGTCCAGCCGGTGCGTGTGGTCGTAGGGGTAATTGCGCAGATCGAGCGGCCACGCGCGCAAATGTTCCACCGCCGGTTCCACTTCGCAGTCGTTCCCCGTCACCGCACCGTAGATGAAGTTGAACCACGGCACCTGCTCGATGCGTTCAATCTCCCAACTGCGCTCCAGGCTGCGCCGGTAAATGCCCCGCCAGTACTTGTCCTGCTCCAGTTGCAGCAGCGGGTAATAGCAGTAGAAGGCAAGCCGGTCGTCGGAATGAAACACGCGCGGCGACGCGGCCCGCTTTTGCACAATAACCTGGTCCGCATAGCCTTCACCGAGGAGCGTGTTGTAGCCGTCCAGGAACCTGGGTTCACGGGTGACGGCATGGGTGACCCGGAGGTAGTTCAGGATTTCCATGCCGTTCAGGCCCTTGGCGTAGGCGCCCTTCCCGGAGAAGTACTCTCGATCCCAGCGCGCCCACACCGTGGGTTTTCCGTCCACGTCGCACAGGGTCCGGCCGTGGTCCAGGATATGGTCCATGATGCGCGCCAGGTGCTCGGCGACCTGTGCTTTTTCCTTGTCGTTTGCCACCAGTGAATGGAAGATCCAGGCATAGTAAAATTGCGCGTCTATTTCGTCGCTGGAGGTGTCGCCCTTCCATTCCCACCGGTCATCGGCGGTGCGGTGCCATTCCGCGTCATAGTGGCCCGAGCCCCCCTCGGCCTGGTGGCCCGTCTCGCCCACGGCCCACACGGACCGCGCCGGAAAGCCGGGGATTCCCGTGATCTCCTCAGACCACTTCATCGCGTTGAACCCGTCCACCGCGTTTTGCCGCGCCTTTGGATCGCCCGTGACGGCGTATTTGAACGCCTGCGCCGCCCAGTAGTGCGTGCTCCAGCCCACGTCGTTGTCGCTCACCTCGCGCACCCACCCTCCTCTCTTCTTGAACAGCAGGTGTGTGAAGGCCATCCGCTTCTGCCCCCACTCCTCCAGGTGGCGCTCATAGTAGTCCGCCTTCTTCAATAGGGTGTACGGCTCGTACTCGATGATGCCGATGCCCTTGTCCGTGGCAAGGTACACCGAAAAAACGGGGACTGGCACACGCGAAGCGTCCGCCGCAGGCGGATGCGCAGACGTGCCTGTGCCCGCTTTTTCGGCGCAGGCAATCGCATTCACATGCCCGTCGGGCAGCCAGCGCGTCGAGTCGAAGTACTGGAACTCGCCTTTGACGCAGCGGATGGCGCCCCTGGTCGTTCCGGCCCAGTAGTCGCGGTGAAAGCCCTTCTCCAGGCAGGTGATCTCGTTGAAGGGCAGTCCGTCAATGCCGAGCAGCGAGGTGGCCGCCGTGCCGCGGATCACCGCCAGTCCGATGTGCGAGCCCACCACCAGCCGGTCTCCCATCGAAATCATGCCGCGCAGGTCCTTCGACGGCAGCGACCCGAATTCGGTAATCTCCTGCCGCTGCGACACGAAGCGCAGCCCGTTGAACAGGAACACCCGGTCGAACCCCATGCAGTACACCGTGTCGGCGTGGCACACCAGCGTGTGGATGGGGCCGACCGACGCGTCCTCCGGCGACCATGCCTGCATCTCCCCGTTCAGGTAACGGTACAGGCGGTTGTCCCTGGCGGCAATCACGTCCCCGTTGAAGCTGCACACGTCCCCGAAGGCACCCTCCGCCGCCTTCGTCCACGCGCCGTCCGCAAAACGGTGCAGTGCCGTCTTGGTCATCACCCACAGTGCGCCGTCCACCGCCCGCATCCGAAGCACATATTCCTATGGCGCTCCTGCAACCGCTTCCAGACGATCACCTGCGAGGCGCATCACGCCGTTGCCGAAACCGGCAATAACCTGGCCGTCCAGCACCCCTATCGCGAACACCGGCCGGTCCGTCGGCACCTGCCTGCCCGACTCCTGCAAATACATCTCGTCGCGCACGGGCGTCCACAGTCCGCTGCCCGCCCGTACCGCAGGCGTTCCGCCTGCCCTGTCGCCGGTGGGCGGCGTCCCACCCGCCCTGTTGCCGTCGGTCTCCGTCACGGGTGCGGCGAATACCGGCGGGAGGGCGGCCAGCAGGGCAAACAGAAGCATGGGGAAATGAGCGCGGGGGATGGTCATGAGGGGCCTCCCATGGGTTGGAAGCGGCAAACATCCGAAACCCCGCCGCCGGGGCTTCTCGGGGAAGGACCACCCGCGACCGGTGCCGGTTTCACGCGGCGTGCATGGCAGATGCGGCATCCTGCCGCGTTCGTTGCACACAGCCCGGCATTTGCGGGGAAAGAATCCGCGCGCCCCGTGCAAATTGAATGTTCGTCATGTCCGTGCTAGAATTATCCATGGGGTATAAGGTGCCCGCGTGCGCGAAACAGGGTGGTATGCGCTGCCCAAGGGTACGAGAATGGTAAGACGGTTATGATGCGGCCACCAGCCGGTACAGGCAGGACGAAGGATTCCAGGCGACTCGGTGAGTTGCTGATGGAGGAGCGCATCATCACGGCCGACCAGCTCGCCGTCGCCGTGCGCGAACAGGAGGAAACCGGCGGCTACATCGGCCAAATTCTTGTTCAGAAGGGATTTGCCACCGATCAGGCCATCAGTGAATACCTCGTCCGGCAGTTCAAGATACCCCGGCTCAGCCTGCTCGACTACGACATCAATGACAAGGTGCTCCGGCAGATTCCGGAAGATGTCTGCCTGCGCCTGCGCCTGCTGGCGATAGACAAACTGGGCCGCATCCTGACCGTCGCCATGGTGGATCCCCTCGACAGCGAGGCGCTGGAGGAGGTGCAGGCACTATGCCCCGATCTGCGCATCAAGCCGATCCTCTGCGACTGGGATCATTTCGAGGCTGTCAGCAAGCGCCTCTACGGCAAGGCTCCCAAGAAACCCGAGTTCTACGCGGCGCTGCGCATGGAGGCCCCCGTAAAGGAGCCGGAGAAGACCGCTGATTTCTCCGATGCCATGACCATGGATGTGGTCGGCGGCCCGATGCAGCCGGGCGTGCCCCCGCGCGTGTCTCCGGGCGCGTCTCCGGGCATGTCTCCGGGCATGTCCGCTGAAGCCACCCGTGAACTGGCTGAAACCCTGCGCGACGGGCTGCGCGATGCCCTGCGGGACGTCGTCGAAAGCATCAGCCCCCAGCCCCCCTCCGGCCGTTCGGCTGAAACGGCGGCCTTGGGCGATCTCGCCGCACGGATCGAGGCGTCGGTCCAGGATTCCATGCGCATGGTCGCGCAGGAGTTTCGTCATGTGAGCGAGGGTCTCCGCGTCAACATCGAGGCGGTCCGCCCGGCTGGCGAGGTCGTTTCCTCCAGCCCCTCCGCCGACGACTTGCGCAATCTCGCCCGCGGCATACAGGAGGGCGTGGGCGAAGTCCTGACCAAGGCCATGGCTTCCCTGGGCGAGGAAATGCGGGCCATCGCAAGCCATCAGGCCGGGGAGGGCGGGTCCGCGGGCCCGGGTCCCGCCGAGATCGCCGAGACAATGCGGCAGACGCTGGCACCCGCCCTCGAATCCTCCATTTCCAATCTCGGCAGGGAACTTCGCGACGCCATGGCCGCCCAGCAGACGGCCCTGTCCAGTGCCGCCCCCCTTCCGGACTGGGGCCAGGTCGCCGTAAACATCCGCGACAGCATCGGCGGCGCCGTCGAGGACGCCATGGCCGAGATGGCCGTCCAAATCAAGTCTGTCTTCATTCAGAAAGACGCCAGGGACTCCGAGGAGCAGCGCCGCGACATTACCCTGCTCGCCGAGCGGCTGCGCGAAACCATGGCCGAAGCCGCGCACGGGCTGCGGGAAACCCAGACCCTGCAGCAGGGCGAACTGGCCCGCATTGCCGAAACCGCGCTGCAGTCCATCGCCGCCGAAAGCAGGGCGGCCCGCGAGGCGCAGCAGGCCGAAATGGCCCGCCTGGCGGAGATGACGCTCCAGTCCATCGCCAACGCCAAGGAAACCCAGGAGACGCAGCAGGCGCAGCTGGCCCAAATCGCCGAAGCCTCGATGCAGTCCGTCCGCCAGACCACGGAACTCATCGAAAAGCACATCGTCAACGAAAGCAACCGGCGGGACATGCTTCGCGGTCGGCGCGCAAAGCACGCTTCCGTGGCCCCCTTCGGCGGCGTAAGCCCCGACACCCCGCCCACACCGGAGGCGCTTGAGGCGGACAGCCGCCTGTTGGACGCGCTTGACTCCGAAACCCCGCTCGAGTCTCTCACCTTCGCCAATTTCTTCCCCGGTTCCGTGAACGAGTTCACCCACAAGGTGGGCCAGGCCGTCGCGGCATCTCCCGGAGGCGAATACAACCCCCTGTTCCTCTACGGCCACGTCGGCACCGGAAAGACCCATCTGGTCAGCGCCATAGGAAACGCGATCCTGTCCGGAAACGGCGGGAACAGCGGACCGCGCCCCAGGGTCGGGTATGTTTCCGCAAGCCATTTCGCGCGCCGTCTCGCCGAGGCGATACTCGAAAACGCGCAGGACGCCTTCCGCGAAAACTACAGCCACTGGGACGCCCTCATTCTTGACGACATACAGTTCCTGGGCGGAAGGGTCGAGGCCCAGGAGGAGTTCTTCCACATATTCAACGCGCTCCACCAGCAGGGCCGGCAAATCATTATTGTTGCGGACAAGGCCCCGGATCGCCTCGGACTGCTCGAACAGCGCCTCGTGTCGCGCTTTGCAAGCGGCATTGTGGCCGAACTAAAAGCCCCCGAATGGGACACGCGCATGCAGATCCTGCGCCACCGCGTCCAGCAAAGCGGCGTGGAGGTGCCCGAAGAGATCCTGTCCCTCATCGCCATGCGCGTGCCGGGGGATGTGCGCAAGATGACCGGTTCGCTGCGCAAGGTGGCGGCCTTCGCCAAACTGATAGGCAAGAACATCAGCGTGGAGATGGCGCAGGAAATACTGAGCCACCTGGGCGCGGATGAATCCGACTGATATCCCGCCCGCGGACGCGCCGGACGGGTAAGGCAAACGATGAAGCTGCAGAAGAAGAGACTGGAGGACATGCTGCTCGCGGAGCAGCTTGTCAAGCCCGAGGAAATTCGGGAGTGCATGCTGCTGCACCGCTCGACCGGGCAGAGTCTCCAGCAGCTTCTGGTGGAGAAGGGCTACCTGCAGGAGGAGGACCTGGTAATCACGCTGAGCGAGCACCTCGGCGTGCCGCACATCCGCGTGGCCAACTACAGCATCCCCAAGGAAGTCCTCACCCACGTGCCCGAGGCGCTCGCCCGCCAGTACCAGATGCTGCCCGTCTCGCTCACCGGCGAGGTGCTCACCCTCGCCATGGCCGACCCGCTCAACATCATGGCCGTGGACGACCTGCGCCGCATCACCAACCACGAGGTCGAGCCGGTCGTCGCCATGATGACCGAACTGCGCGACGCAATTAACCGCCACTACGGCGGCGACAAAGCCGACAACATCTTCCGCACCATAGAGCGAAGGGAGGGCGAGAAGGAGGACGACCTCGTCGAACTGAAGGTCACCGACGAGATCGAGGACGTGTCCCACCTTGAGACCGACGCCGAGGGCGAGCCCATCAAGCAGCTCACGCGGCTGCTGCTCTTCAACGGCCTTGAACTCGGCGCCAGCGACATCCATATCGAGCCCTTCGAGAAGATCGTTCGCGTCCGGTACCGCGTGGACGGTTCGCTGGAGGAGGGCAAGGGGCCGCCCAAAAACCTCCAGCCGAACGTCATTGCCCGGCTCAAGATCATGTCCGGATGCCGCATTGACGAGCACCGGCTCCCGCAGGACGGACGCTGCCGCCTCAGGTACAAGGGACGCGAAATTGACTTCCGCGTCGCCTTCCTCCCGTGCCGCTTCGGGGAAAAGGTCGTGCTTCGCGTGCTCGACCAGGGCAACCTCACGCTGGACTTGGAAAAGCTCGACTTTGAACCGCAGCCGATGCAGGCTTTCGACCAGGCACTGCAGCTTCCCCACGGGATGGTTCTGCTCACCGGGCCCACGGGCTCGGGCAAGACGACCACGCTCTACAGCGCCCTGCACAGGCTCAACCAGATTGACACAAATGTCGTCACGGTTGAGGACCCGGTTGAGTACGAGCTTTTCGGAGTCAACCAGGTGCAGGTAAAATCGCAGATAGGCTTCACCTTCGCCGAGGCACTGCGGCAGATCCTGCGCCAGGACCCTGATGTTGTCATGGTCGGCGAGATCCGCGACGGCGAAACCGCGGACGTGGCCGTCAAGGCCGCCCTCACCGGCCATCTCGTGCTCAGCACCCTGCACACCAATGACGCCGCCGGCGTGTTCCCGCGCCTCATTGACATGGGCGTCGAGCCCTTCCTCGTCATGACATCCGTGGCCCTGGCCGCGGCCCAGCGCCTGCTCAAGAGGGTGTGCAACGACTGCAAGGAGCCTGTGGAGGTGCCCCCGGACGCATTGGAGCGCTTCCAATACAAGCCCTTCGACTACATTCCGAACCCGCGTTTCATGCACGGCCACGGATGCTCCAGATGCAAGGGCTCCGGCTACAAGGGACGCACCGCCGTCATCGAGGTCATGCTGAACTGGCCCGAGCTCCAGCCCCTGGTGCTCAGACGCGCCTCCGGAAGCGAACTGAAGGACATGGCCATCAGGCTCGGAATGAAATCCCTGCGGCAGAACGCACTGGCGAAGGCCGCCCGCGGACTGACCTCGCTGCAGCAGGTGCTGGATCACACTATCGCGGATTGAAGTCCGGCCCGGGTGCGGACACGGTCACATGAGGGAACACGGCATGGACAACACGCCAAGCATCAAAGAACTGCTGACAAAAATGATCCACGAGGGCGCGAGCGACCTGCACGTAGTCGTCGGCAACCCGCCAACCCTTCGCATACACGGCTCGCTCGAACCCATGACCGGGTATCCGCGCCTCACGCCCGACCAGACCCAGGAACTTATTTACAGTGTCATGAACGAGGACCAGGTCGCCGAATTCGAGGCGGAGAAGGAATGCGACATGTCCTTCGGCATCGAGGGGCTCAGCCGGTTCCGTCTGAACGTCTACCGTGATCGCGGCTCCGTCGTGGCCGCCTTCCGCTCCATCCCCATCGAGATACTCACCTTCGAGCAGCTGGGGCTGCCCCGGGTCGTCGCCGACCTGGCCTACCGCCCGCTGGGCCTGGTCCTCGTCTGCGGGCCCACCGGTTCCGGCAAATCCACCACGCTCGCCTCGATTCTGGACAAGATCAACCGCGAGCGCAAATGCCACATCATCACCATTGAAGACCCCATCGAGTACCTGCACAGCCACAAAATGTCCGTCGTGAACCAGCGCGAGCTCAACTCCGACACCAAAAGCTTCTCCGCCGCGCTCAAGCGGGTGCTGCGCCAGGACCCCGATGTCATCCTGATAGGCGAAATGCGCGACCCCGAGACCATTCAGGCGGCGCTCACCACCGCCGAGACCGGCCACCTCGCCTTCGCCACACTCCACACCAACGACGCGCTCCAGACCATCAACCGCATCGTGGACGTGTTCCCCTCGGGCCAGCAGGCGCAAATCCGCACGCAGCTCTCCTTCGTGCTCGAGGGGGTCCTCGTCCAGCAGCTCATACCCCGCCAAGACGGGCTTGGACGCGCCCTCGCCATGGAAATCATGCTCCCAAACCCCGCCATACGCTCCCTGATCCGCGCGGAAAAAATCGAGCAAATCCCGTCCATGATTGAAATAGGCAAGGGAGAGGGCATGATGACCATGAACCAGTCCCTGTACCGCCTCATGCGCAGAAACGTCATCACCGCGGACATGGCGTTCAAGCGCAGCATGGACCCCGAGGGGCTGCAGAATCTGGTCGAGAAGGGACTGAGGGATTGACCGCCCGGTGGCACTCATGAGCCCCGTCGCCCCGGAGCAGACACCCGAGTCCGGGGGCAGGGTGCGCGGACGCGACGCGCGGATGCGGCTGGACGCGCTGTACCCCGCCCATGACGTCCCCCTCGGCATGCTCTGGTTCACCGGAGTCGCCCGCATCGGCGTGCTCATCCTGCTGGTGGCCGGCACCCGGCGGATAGTCGCCGATCAGGAGAAACTCTACATCCTGACCGCCGCCTATGTGGTCGCGCTTGCATGCAGCATAGGCTACTTCGCCTCGTTCCGGCGCGGACGCGCGGTGTCGGCCGTGCTGACCTGGACCCAGGTGTTTGTTGACTTCGGCGTGATGGCCATGACGGTCAACTTCACCGGCGGGCAGTCCAGTTTCCTCACCCCGCTGCTCGTCATCGTCATTCTTGAGGCCGGCGTGCTCATGGGGCTGGTGCATGGATTCCTGTTCGCAACGGTTTCAGCCGCCTTTGTGTCACTTGCCGCGCTTCCGCCCGGAAAGGGCCCAACAGATCAGTTCATGCACTGGTACTACATTCTGGTGCAGTGCATCGCGTTCTTCTTCACCGCCTTTGTGAGCGGCTACTGGAACCTGAGGCTCGGCTGGATGAGGCAGTTCCAGCGCGAAATCCTCGACAACATGAACAGCGGGTTCATTCTGGCCGACCATCGCGGCGCCGTGATGGGCGCCAACCGCACCGCGTGCGCCATACTCGACTGCACCCAGGACGACATTGTCGGCCGGCATGTAGCCTCCGTGCTGGTACCCGTCTCCGACACGGAATGTCCCGTCATCACCGCGCTGCGCGAACAGCGCGACTACGCCAGCTATGAATTTCCCGTCCGCACGGCCAAAGGCAACGTACGGCTTATCGGTCTCACGACCAACCGCCTCCTGAACCGCAAGGGGGGCGTCACCACAGTGATCGTCTCCTTCTCGGACCTGACCGAGGTGGCACGCATGCGCCAGGACCTCCAGCATCAGGACCGCATGGCGGCAATCGGCGAACTCGCCGCGGAGCTTGCCCATGAAATCAGAAACCCCCTGACCTCCATCCGCGGCGCGATGGAGGAACTGCGCAAAGAGCCGGGCTCCTCCCCGATCGCGGACCGGCTTGCGGTCATCGCCGTCCGAGAATCGGACCACCTCAACGAAATCGTCACGGGATTCCTGGAGTTTGCCCGAAATCCAGAGATTGAGCGCCAGAAGGTGTCACTCGGCGGGCTCGCCATGGAGATGAAGTCCCTGTTCGGGGACAGGCACCCCGGACTCCGCTTCACCGTGGACTCCCCCGACGGCGAATGCTTCGTCCAGGGTGATCCGACCCAGTTGCGCCAGCTCTGCCTCAACCTGGTCCAGAATGCCGTTGAGGCCATGGGCTTCAGCGGCAGTCTGGCCATCGTCATCCGCCGTGCGCGGGCGACCGTCGAGATTCGTTTCGACGACGAGGGGCCCGGCATACCGCCCGACAAAGTTGCGCGCATTTTCGAGCCGTTTTATACTGGGAAGGAGCGCGGAGTCGGTATGGGGCTGGCCATTTGCAGCCGCATCGTCACTGCGCACAACGGCGTCATCCGGGCCGCGGCCCGGCCGGGAGGCGGGGCATCCATGATTGTGCGGCTGCCCGCCGGGAACGTGGACTGAGACAACACCGGGCACACCCGTGCCCCGAAGCCAGGAGCTGTCAAGTGCCCGCAAAACACCATGTGCTGGTGGTAGACGATGAACTCAGCATGCGCGAACTGCTCGAAATCGTGCTGCAGAGCTCCGGGTATGAGGTGGCCTCGGCCGCCTCGGTGGATGAGGCCGTCGCCCAGCTCAGGGAGACCGAGTTCGACCTCGTCCTGACCGACCTCCACATGAGCAGCGACAAGCAGGCGGGGCTGAGGCTGCTTGCCTGGCTCGGCGAAAACACCCCCGGAACCCCCTCCATCATGATCACCGCCCACGGCACCGTCGAAACCGCCGTCGAGGCCATGCGGCTCGGCGCCCACGATTTCATTACCAAACCCTTCAAATTAGACGAAATCGAGGCCAAGGTTCGCCGTATTCTCCGCGCCCGGGAGCCCTATCCCGATCCCGCCGTCAGTATCTGGCCGGTACGCCCGGTCGGCGGTAGCCTACAGACGCGGCAGATGGTGCGCATGATCGAGAAAATCGCGCCGAGCCGAAGCTCGGTACTCATCACCGGGCCCAGCGGTGTCGGCAAGGACATCGTCGC